>VGCB01000401.1 GCA_016870235.1 Actinomycetota bacterium
GCGAGCGGCCCGACGCGGTGATCGTCTTCACGGTGCCGATGGCGCACTTCCGGGGGATCGCGACGGCGCTTCGCGAGCGCTTCTCGATCCCGGTCGTCTTCTACGACGGCGACGTGCCGATGAGCCTGCCGGAGTTCGGCGGCATGGACACCGGCTTCAACTACTACCACGGCGCCGATCCGGCCGAGTACGACCTCGTCGTCTCGAACTCCGCCGGCGGCATCCCGCGCCTGCTGGAGCTGGGCGCGCGGCGCGCGGAGGCGGTGTTCTGGGGCGCCGACCCCGCCTTCTTCGCTCCGGTCGCGGTCGAGAAGGAGACCGACGTCTTCTTCTACGGCTACGGCGACAAGTTCCGGCAGGAGTGGACGTCGGCGCTCGTCGGCGAGCCGAGCGAGCTGGATCCGACGATCGACTTCTCGCTCGGCGGCCGCGACTTCCGCGGTCACACGGGGCGGGCGCGGCTCGTCGGCGACGTCCCGTTCAACGTCTTCGCGCGCGCGATCTCCGCCGCGCGCATCAACCTCAACGTCACGCGGCGCTCGCACGCGACCGTCGAGCAGAGCTCGACCTGCCGCCCGTTCGAGCTCGCCGCCGCCGGCGCGGCGATCGTCTCCAACCCCCACCACGGGATCGAGTCATGGTTCGAGCCCGGGGAGGAGATCCTCGTCGTCGACGACGCGGCCTCGGCGCTCTCCGCGTACCGCATGCTCCTCGACGACCCCGGCGAGGCCGAGGCGATGGGCCGCCGCGCCCGCGAGCGCGTCCTCGACGAGCACACGTACGCGCACCGGGCCCGCCAGCTCCTCCGCCTGCTCGACGTCCGCCGACCGGTGGCGGCTCGATGAGTGGCCGCATCGTCGCCGTCGTGCCGGCGTTCAACGAGGAGCGCTCGATCGGCGCCGTCATCCGCGAGATCCGGGCGTTCGACCCGGCCATGGTGGTGGTCGTCGTCGACGACCACTCCTCCGACGGCACGGCCGAGGCGGCCGAGGCCGAGGGCGCCGTCGTGATCCGGCTCCCGTACAACCTCGGCATCGGCGGGGCCGTGCAGACGGGATTCAAGTACGCCGTGCGGGAGGGGTTCGACACCGCCGTCCGCCTCGACGGCGACGGGCAGCACGTCGCCGCCGAGCTGCGGAGGCTCCTCGAGCCGATCGCCCGGGGCGAGGCCGACATCGTCACCGGCTCCCGGTTCGTCGGGCCTGCGGGCTCGTACCGGCCGCCGCTCGCCCGCCGTCTCGGCATCCACTGGTTCGCGAACCTCGTCTCCGTCCTCACGTGGCGGCGGGTCACCGACACCACCTCCGGCTTCCAGGCGCTCAATCGGCGGGCGATCGCGCTCTTCGCGGTCGACTACCCGACGGACTACCCAGAGGTCGAGGGGACGCTGCTCGTGCTCCGGAGCGGTCTCCGCCTGCGTGAGGTGCAGGTGGAGATGCGCGAGCGGGAGCACGGCGTCTCCTCGATCACGCTCGTGCGCTCCGTCTACTACGTCCTCAAGGTCACGCTCGCGCTCGTCGTCGCGAGCCTGCGGAGCTACAAGGCCGATCGCGAGGCCGTCGAGGCGGCGGGCGCATGACCTCGCTGCGCGTCTCGATCGCGGCCACTGTCGCGTCGGTGCTCCTCGTGCTCGTCGTGATCGAGCTGATCCGCAAGCGGCGCCTCAAGGAGCAGTACGCGCTCCTCTGGCTCGGCACCGGCATCGTGCTGATCGCGCTCTCCGCCTGGCGCGACGGGCTGAACACGATCGCGCGCTGGCTCGGGATCGGCTACCCGCCGGCGATCCTCTTCGCCGCGGCGACGCTCTTCGTGATCGTCGTCCTGCTGCACTACTCGACCGTGCTCTCACGGCTGTCGGACCGGAACACCGAGCTCGCGCAGCACGTCGCGCTGCTCGAGGCGCAGGTGCGAGCCCTGCGCGACGCCTCGCACGAGAACGCTCCCTGAGTCTGCCGGGGGGCTACTCCCGGACTCCCGGACGACTGTCGGTACGTCCGAACGGCGGGCCGAAGACGAAGACGTCGCCGGCCGTATCGTCGTCGTAGGCGTTCGTGCCGATCCCGATGCGGTACACCGCGTCGGGCGGGGCGTCGACGTCGAGCAAGTACCGGTTGCGCGTGGTTCCGACAAGCTGACCGAGGTACCGACACCACTCGACCCCGTCCCGCGTGCAGTCGAACTCCGCTCCCGCACTGCGGTAGACGCGATAGAAGACACGGGCTGGATAGGAGGGAGCCTGCCATGCGAGCCTCGCGACATTCGGCCCCTCGCGGCTGATGGTCGCGCGGACGGTGGGGTCGACCGGCGTCAGGCGCTCCTCGAAGAGCATCGCCTTCCGTGGCCCGTCGAGCCCGTGCGCGAACGACACGAGCACGAGCGGGATCGCGGCGAGAAGGACGGCGGCAACCGCGAGAGCGCGCCGTGATACGGGCGGCAGCGGCCTGACCGAGACGGCGCTCCTCCAGCGGCGGAGGACGAGAGGCGCGAGAGTGACGATCGAGGCCACCGCCGGCACGTACGCCGCCCAGGCCGACATCAGGAAGCGGAAGAAGCTCGTCGTCTCGACGGACGCAAGGAAGTACGAGCCCTTGATCAGGAAGAACGCCGCCAGCCACCCCGCGAAGAGCCCCGCCGCCGGCAGGTTCAGCCGAGCCACGCAGACGATGCCGAGAACGGGGAGGAGAAGCCAGAGCTTGTCTCCCCACAGGAACTCGTCGAGCTCCGCGAGGTTCTCCTGCAGCACGTTCCAGTCGAGCCGGAAGTACTTCCACGGATCGAGACCGCCGATCGGAGGCCCGGCTGCCGGCATCGCATAGCGCTCGGCGGGGGCAGACAGGAGCGGAAGGCTTCCGAGACCGCGCTGCTTCCAGACCGCGAGCGTGACCAGGGCCGGCGCCATCGCGACTGCGAAGGCGATCGTGGGTCGGAGCCGGCGCGCCAGGAGGAACGCGAGCACGACGCCCGGGAGGAGCAGCGCGTTGGCCGGCTTGACCCCGATCGCGAAGCCGGCGACGAGCCCGGCGAGGAGGGCGTCGTGCAATCCCTCTGCGCGGAGTGCCCGGAGCAGCGTGTAGGCAAGCGCAAGAAGCAGCACGGTCGAGGGAAAGTCGGCCATGGCCGTGAGCCCGAGCACCTGCGGCAGAACCCAGAACGACCACTTGTCGTAGTACGGCTGGTCGAAGAGCAGCAAGCTCGCGAAGGGCGCAGCGACCCAGGAGACCGCCGCCGCGGCCCCGTGAAGCGGGCCGCCGATCCTCGGGCCGACACCGTACGCGAGTGCAGTGGCGAGAGGATTGAGCCTGGATCCACCGTTGGTGGTGGTGGGTTCTGTCCGGTGGTGGGGTGAGAATGACCTCCTGAGCAGGGCTTTTTTAGGCTGTGTGCGCA
>VGCB01000402.1 GCA_016870235.1 Actinomycetota bacterium
GGTCACGCCGCGGCCGCGGCGCCCTCGGCCTCGAGGCATGCCGCGAGCGCGGCCTCGGCGACCGCGAGCTGCTCCGGCGAGGGGTCGGCCGTCGCCAGGCGGTGTTGCAGCTCGTAGCCGGGTCGGGCCAGCGCCCGCGAGAGCGGGTTCCGCGGGTGCTTCGAGGCCCAGGAGAAGATCTCGATCGCGACGCCGATCGCCCCGAGCGAGCCGGCGAGGTGCGCACGACGGCGATGCTGGACGGGCGCACGCCGCGCAAGCGCGCCCGCGGCGGCAGTCGTCAGCAGCATCGGCCCGACGAGGTGCGAGCCGCACCGCTCGTGCTCCTTCGCGGACGGGCCGCCGGTCTCGTAGGCGCCGATCGAGACGTGCTCGGCGCCGTGGTAGGACGCGAGCTCGCCTCCCTTGAGCGCGAGCAGGGCGGGGGCGAGCGAGGCGACGGCGCTGACGGCCTCACGCGGGAGCACGCCGAGTCGCGAGTGCCGGGCGACCGAGGCGGCGACCCAGCAGACGACCATCGCGACCGCGACCCGCGGCTTCTCGAACGCGAACCGGGCCTCGGGGAGCGCCCGCCGGACGTCGGGGAGGATCGCGAGGGCCTCGGCGAGCCGGAGCGGCCCGCGGACGACGGGGATCGAGACGCCCTCGGCGAACCGACGCTTCGGGCCGGAGGCGACGCGGATCTCGCCGGCCCCGTCGCGCACCGCGGCAGCCCACGAGGTGGGCCCGTGGACGAGCACGCCGTTCTCGAGCGCCATCCCGCCGAGCCGCAGCTTCTCCATCACGTGAGGGTAGCTCGTGGCGGGTGCGGTGGCCCTCAGCCCGCCCCGGCCTCGCGCCGGAGTGCCGCCTGCAGCGACGCGGCCGCGTGCCCGCGCGGGAACGGCCGGCCGTCGACCTGGACGACCGGCATCACCTCGCGCAGGCTCGAGGTCGTGAAGATCTCCTCCGCGTCAAGCAGCGCCTGTAACGGGTACTCGCCCTCCTCGACGCGGAAGCGGCACGGCCCGGCGAGCTCGAGCATGCTCGCGCGGGTCTCGCCGGCGAGGATGCCGAGCGTGAGCGACGGCGTCAGGAGGACGTCGTCGCGCCGCCACCAGATGTTCGTGGTCGGGCCTTCGAGGACGATGCCGGCCTCGTCGACGAAGACCGCGTCGTCGGCGCCGCGCCGCTTCGCCTCGGCCTCGACCGCCATGTTGACCGCGTAGCTCACCGACTTCGAGCCCGGCAGGAGCCACGGCTGCTGCCGCCTCGGCACCTCGAGGGAGGCGAGCCGGAGCCCGTGTGCCCGGAGCGGCTCGAACGTGTCCGGGACCGGGCTGACGAACACGAGCCCGAACGGCTTGCCGCCCGGCGGCCCCGGCGTCCAGTAGAGGCGGAGCGCAGCGTCGGGCAGCTCGGCGGCGTCGAGGGCGAGCTCGACGAGCTCCTCGATCTCGCCGGCCGGAGGCGGTTCGACTCCGAGGATGGAGGCGGAGCGCCGCAGGCGCTCGAGGTGCTGGGCGAGGCGGAACGGCCGCCCGCCGTACACCCGCAGGGTCTCGAACGCGGCCCGGCCGCGGGTGAAGCCCTCGTCGTCCGCGGCGAGGACGGGCTCAGCGGGGTCGACGAGGCCCCGGCCGCTGACCGCGAGCGCGCGCGGCCTCATCGGCGCGTGCCCCTTCCTCGGGCCGTCTCCGTCGCGTGCACGAGGTGAGGCTAGACCACGCCCCGGCGCTCGGCGGCTCTGCGGTGCGCCGCGACGTCCCGCGCGCACGCGACACTTCGGGCATGGAGCAGGAGAAGCGGGTCGCCGCCGAGGCGGCGGCGGAGCTCGTCGAGGACGGGATGGTCGTCGGCCTCGGCACCGGCTCCACCGTCTCGCACCTCCTGCCTGCGCTCGCGGCGCGGCGACTGCGGCTCACGTGCGTGGCGACCTCGCTGCAGACGGAGCAGGCCGGGCGCGCGCTCGGGCTCGAGGTCGTCTCGTTCGACGGGCCCTCCGGCCCGACCCGGCTCGACATCGCAATCGACGGGGCAGACCAGGCGACGCGGGACGGCTGGCTCGTCAAGGGCGGCGGCGCCGCCCACACGCGCGAGAAGGTCGTCGGGGCGTCAGCCGACCGGTTCGTCGTGATCGTGTCGCCCGACAAGCTGGTGGATCGGATCGCACCGCCGATCCCGCTCGAGCTCCTGCGCTTCGGGTACACGGCGACGCTTGAGCGGCTCGGCGCCGCGACCCTCCGTGACGTCCCCCCGAGCCCCGACGGCGGCGTGATCGCGGACTGGATCGGGCCCGTGGACGATCCCGCCGCGCTCTCGACGCTCCTCGCCTCGACGCCGGGCGTGGTGGAGCACGGCCTGTTCGGGCCGGAGGTCGTGAGCGAGATCATCGTCGGGCACGTCGGCGGCGCGGAGCGGATCGTCTTCGCGCGCGGCGGCGCGCGGCGGTAGGACGCGGCCCGCGTCGGGCGGGCCCTGCCGGACGCCGCGGCGCCTCCTCCTACGACCGGGCGGCGAACGCCGCTCGCCGTCGTGAGCCCGTGAGCCCGCGACACCCCGGGGCACGCCTCCAGCGACGCGGCGGACGCCGCCGCCCCTCAACCCCGCGTTCCTGTGTGTGACGAAATCGGAACAGTCCTGAACCACCTCTGTCACACGGAAGCTGCGATCGTTTGTGTTGGGGCGCTCGCACCCCCCGTCGGGGGGCTCTCAGCGGGCTCAGGCTCGTGCTGGTCCCGCGTCGTCCCATCTCGCGTGCCACCCCGAGGGGTCGCACGACCGGGCGCGCGCCAACGCGGTATCGGCCCGCGGCTCCATACTGACCGTCGGCTGCCGATGGTCCCGGCAACGCCGCAAGAGCCGCGGCTGGAGAGGAGCGACAGATGCCCGCGACAACACAGATGGAGCTCGGCATGGTGGGACTCGGCCGGATGGGCGCGAACCTGACGCGCCGCGCCATGCGCGCCGGCCACCGGCTCGTCGTCACGGACGTGAACGCCGACACCGTGCAAACCCTCGCCGACGAAGGCGCCGTGGGCGCCTCCTCGCTCGACGCGCTCGTCGCCGCTCTCGCGCCGCCACGCGCTGTCTGGGTGATGGTGCCCGCCGGCGAGATCACCGAGCGCGCCGTCGCCGACCTGACCGACCGGCTCGAGCCCGGCGACGTGATCATCGACGGCGGCAACACCCACTACCACGACGACATCCGCCGGGCCGCCTCCCTCGCAGAGCGCGGGATCGACTACCTCGACGTCGGCACGAGCGGCGGCGTCTTCGGCCTCGAGCGCGGCTTCTGCCTGATGATCGGCGGCGCCGAGGCTGCCTTCGCCCGGCTGGAGCCGATCTTCGCCGCCCTCGCGCCGGGCACCGGCACGATCGACCGCACCCCGGGCCGCGACGGCGAGC
>VGCB01000403.1 GCA_016870235.1 Actinomycetota bacterium
CCGCCTGGTCAACGACGTGGCGCCGAAGGACCGGGACATCGCGATGGTGTTCCAGTCGTACGCGCTGTATCCGCACATGAGCGTCTACGACAACCTGGCGTTCGGTCTCAAGCTGCGCAAGACCCCGAAGAAGGAAATTGATCGCCGCGTACACGAGGCGGCCGAAATCCTCGGTATCGGCACGCTACTGAACCGCAAGCCGAAGCAGCTCTCCGGCGGCCAGCGCCAGCGCGTGGCCCTCGGGCGCGCCATCGTGCGCGAGCCGAAGGTCTTCCTCATGGACGAGCCGCTCTCGAACCTGGACGCGAAGCTCCGCGTCGCCACGCGCGCCGAGCTGATCAAGCTGCACCAGCGGCTGCAGTCGACCGTCATCTACGTCACGCACGACCAGGTCGAGGCGATGACGATGGGCTCGCGCATCGCGGTCCTCCGGGACGGCGTGCTCCAGCAGTTGGACACCCCGCAGACGCTATACGACAAGCCGAACAACATGTTCGTTGCCGGGTTCATTGGCTCGCCGGCCATGAACTTCTTCGACACGAAGATCACAGGCACCCCGGACGCGATGTACATCGACGGCGGGTCGTTCAAGGTGCGCGTGCCGGCTGACAAGTCGGAGCGGCTAGTCGGTCACATCAACAAGGATGTCGTGTTCGGCGTGCGGCCGGAAGACGTCTTCGATCGAGCGAGCAACCCGAATGCGCCGGCCGAGTCGACGATGAAGGTCCAGGTGAACGTGGTTGAGCCGATGGGCTCGGAGCAGTTCGTTTACCTGCTGACCGGTGAGTCGGAGTTCGTGGCGCGTATGGATGCGAGATCGCCGGTGAAGGCCGGGCAGCAGATGGATGTTCTGCTGGACCTGTCGCACATGCATATGTTTGACCGGCAGACGCAGGAGGCGTTGGTCTAGGAGGAGCCCTCCGCTCCCCTTCTCCCTTCCGAGGGAGAGGGGGGCGTGGGGGCGCTGCCCCCCCCCCCCCCCCCCGCGGGGGGGGGGGCCCGGGACAGCGCGGCGCCCTGAGGTGAGGGCTAGCTTGCCTGGCTTTCGCGAAGCGGGACCGCGGATGGTCGTTCGACGGAGAGCGCTTCAATGTGCTGCTCGGTGCCGAGCAAGTGGGCACAGTACGGGCAAACGTTCCATCCGAGCTGCGCGAGCTTGCCGCAGCCCGGGCAAGGCTCCTTCAGGGGGGTACGGCAGACCGGGCAAACGCGGAAGTCTTGCTCGATCTTGTTCTGGCAGTTCGGACAGACCTCGCGCTGCGACAGCTCGCGGAGGAGGGTCTCCTCGCTGAGGCTGCGGGCATAGGTGTCGCTGAGAGTCTCCGGCGGGCGCAGAATCAGGTACAGCATCAGCCCGGGGACGTTGAATAGCAGGACGAGCAGTGTGGCCAGGATCTGCACCAGCACGTCACGCGTACGTTTCTGGATGTCACGGAACGTCCAGACGATGATGCAGAACCAGAGCGCCGCGAAGTAGGTGCCTATCAGGGCCATCGCTATCTGGAGGATTGTCTCTACGGTCCGCAACTACCTCTCCCTGAGCACGCACGAAATGATCTGTCTAATTAGCGAGCGTTGCGATGGTTACGCCGTCGCCACCTTCGCGCCGCTCCGCGACGTCGAACGAGAGCACGAGCGGATGGCTGGCGAGGATGTCTCGCACAACCTGCCGCAGCACGCCCGTGCCCTTCCCATGCACGATGCGGACCGCGGGTAGGCCGGACAAGTAGGCGTCGTTGAGGTACTTGTCCAGTTCGGGGCCGACCTGTTCTGCCCGCCAGCCACGGATTTCGATCTGCGACTGCGGCAGCGGTCCCAACTGAGCCGACATGCCGTAGGATGGGTAGTCGTCGCGCGGCGTCACCCGGTCGCGCTCGGCGCGGGTGGCCGGTGCCAGGTCGGCTAGAGGTGCGCGCATCTTGAAGCTCCCGATCAGAAGGTCGGCCTGGTCGCCGGTGACAGCGGTGACCAGGCCGATCTGTCCGAGGCGGGCGAGCTTAACCCAGCTGCCGATCGTGATCGGGGTGGTTGGCGGGGCGGGCGCCGGCCGGCGCTGAGCGAGCTGCGTCTCGGCAGCCTTGACCTCGCGGATGATCGGGCCGAGGGCCTCGCGCGGTGCCGCACCGCGCTCGATCTGGGCTGCCAGCGCGCGCATGCGCTCGCGGAGGTCGGCTAGCTCCTCCGCCGCCTTCGCGTGCGCCTCGGCGAACGCGTGCGCCTTCTGCCGCTCGGCCTCGGCGATGCGCTTCTGGAGCGCACGGGCGAGCTCGGCGACGCGCCGGTGCTCCTTCTCTGCCTTCTGGCGCGCTCGCTCGGTCCGCTCGCGCTCCTGCTGTATATCGGCCAGCAGCGACTCGACCCGGACCTCATCCTCTGAGACGAGGCCGCGTGCCTTTCCGAGAAGATCCTCGGAGAGGCCGAGGCGCGCCGCGATGGCGAGTGCGTTCGAGCGGCCGGGCAGACCGATCGAGAGGCGATAGGTCGGGGAGAGGGTCTCGACGTCGAACTCGACGCTGGCGTTGGCGACGCCCGGGGTGGTGTGGGCGTAGCTCTTCAGTTCTGCGTAGTGGGTGGTCGCGACGACGAGCGTTCCGCGTTCCAGAAGCTCGTTCAGAATGGCGCGTGCCAGCGCGGAGCCCTCGCCAGGATCGGTGCCGGCTCCGAGCTCGTCCAGCAGCACAAGCGAGCGCGCACTCGCCTTGCCGAGCAGGGCAATGATGTTTGTCATATGGCCCGAGAAGGTCGAGAGACTCTGCTCGATCGATTGCTCGTCGCCGATGTCGGCGTAGACGGCGTCGACTACGCGGATCGCCGAATGCTGCGCCGCCGGGATCTGCATGCCGGAGAGCGCCATCAGCGTGAGCAGCCCGACGGTCTTGAGGGCGACCGTCTTGCCGCCGGTGTTGGGACCGGTGATGACCAGCGCGCTGAAGTCCTCGCCGAGCCGCACGGTGATCGGGACGACGGTGTCGCCCGGCAGCAGCGGGTGGCGCGCCTGGAGGAGGTGGACCTCGGTGTCGGCGGCGATCCGCGGGCGAACGGCGTCGATCGAGCTGGCGTAGCGGGCGCAGGCGAGTGTGAGGTCGAGCTCGGCCAGGGTCTCGACCCCCGTGACGGTTGGCTCGGCACTGGCGCTGACGAGGGTGGACAGCTCCTGGAGGATGCGGGTGACCTCGCGCTCCTCCTCGAGCCGCAGCTCCCGCCAGCGGTTGTTCAGATCGACCGTCTGGAGCGGCTCGACGAAAAGCGTAGCTCCGCTGGAGGACTGATCGTGCACGATCGAGCGGAACTTGCTTCTCACCTCTGACTTGATTGGGATTACGTAGCGGCCGTCGCGGACGGTGATGATCGCGTCCTGGATGACGTCCTTATAGGCGCCGGA
>VGCB01000404.1 GCA_016870235.1 Actinomycetota bacterium
GTCGGTGGAGGAGATGCGCGCGATCGCAGCTGCCGTCGGGGAGAAGCCGCTTGTCGCGAACTACTCGGAGCATGGGAAGACGCCGCTCCTGACGGCCGCCGAGACTGCGGCGGCCGGCTTCCGCGTGTGCCTCTACCCGACAACGTCGCTGTTCGCCGCCGCCCAGTCGGTGCTCGAGATCGCCACGGCGCTCCGGCGCGACCACACGAGCCGCGAGGTGCTCGACAGGCTGATGGTGTTCGGCGACCTGAACGAGCTGCTCGGCCTCTCCGCCTGGCAGAAGGTGGAGGAAGAGGCGTTGTGAGCCTCGAGACGACGTTCTCGCTGGAGCTTCCGCACATCGTCTTCGGGCCCGGCAGCTCGTCCGACACGGGCGCCCACCTGACCCGGCTCGGCGTGATGCGGGCGCTCCTCGTCTGCGATCCGCACGTCGTCTCCTCCGGCGTCACCGGACGGATCCAGGAAGAGCTAGGCGCCGCCGGCATCGCGACCGGCGTCTTCGACCGGATCGCCGGCGAGCCGACCGAGGCGTCGATCGCCGTCGCGATCGAGGCGGCGACGAGCGGCGGCTGGGACGGCTTCGTCGGCGTCGGAGGCGGCTCGGCGCTCGACACGGCGAAGCTGTGCGCGCTCTTCGCCACGCACGGCGGCGGCGTCTTCGACTACCTGAACACGCCGATCGGGGAGGGCCGCCAGGTTCCGGGTCCCGTCCTCCCGCTCGTTGCGCTCCCGACGACGTCCGGCACGGGCTCCGAGGTGACGACCGTGGCGATCGTCGACGTCGGGGTCAAGAGCGGCATCTCGCACCGCCACCTGCGGCCGAGGATCGCGATCGTCGACCCGCTCCTCACGCTCAGCTGCCCGCCGGGGGTGACCGCCGCGACGGGCCTCGACGCCCTCCTGCACGCACTCGAGGGGTACACGACCCTGCCCTACGACCGTCGCCCGAAGCTCCCGCCGGCGGAGCGCCCCCCGTACCAGGGAGCCCATCCGATGGCGGATCTGCTCTGCGCGAAGGCGATCGGCCTCGTCGGCGCCAGCCTTCGCCGTGCCGTCGCCGACGGCACAGATGTCGCTGCGCGAAGCGACATGGCTCTGGCTTCCACGATCGCGGGCGTCGGGTTCGGAAGCGCCGGCGTCCACATTCCGCACGCGCTCTCCTACCCGATCGCCTCGCTCAAGCACGCGTGGTCGCCGCCCGACTACGGCGGTGCGACCTACGTCCCGCACGGTTTTGCCTGCGCGGTGACGGCCGCCGCCTCCTTCCGCTTCGTCCAGGCGGCGGCGCCCGAGCGGTGCCGCGAGGCCGCGAGGCTGATCGACGGCGGCGACGACCTCTCCGAGTCGTTCCTCGCGCTCGCCCGCGAGGTGGAAGCGCCGACCACGGTCTCCGAGGTCGGCTACGACGCGAGCGACATCCCGGCGATCGTCGAGGGATCGCTCAAGCAGCAACGACTGCTCGTCAACGCTCCGGTGCCGGTTGATGCCGTCGCCCTCGAGTCGATTCTCCGCGACAGCCTCTGACCCCACGGTCGGCGCCCGGTCTGCCGCCCCTCCGGCGCCGCCGACGGAGACTCTCAGCGCCCTACGGGCCGTCGTCCGCGTAGGCACGACCCCGGCTCCGCGAGAGATTCCAGCCGAGCGCTCCATCGCGATCGGTGCGCGCCAGGATCGGGCGGAGAGCGGCGTCGCGCAGCGCCGACGGTAGCACCGCGAGCGCGGGGGCCGCGTCCGTCGAGAGACGGCTCAGCGTGACGACGTCGATCCGGCCCGTCTCCCGCCACCGCTCGACGTTGTGACGGGCCACCCGCGCGTCCGGGTTCGCGATCGAGAAGGCGAGCAGCGCGATTCCGGTCACAGCCAGCACCGCCCGCCGCAGCTGTCGCCGGACAGGAGCGAACGGCCCCGGCGCCGAGGACGAGCACGAACAGGGCGGCGAACCAGTACAAGCTCGCCTCGACGTAGAGGCGGAGCGGCGTGAAGCCGAGAGCCTCCTGGTACAGGCGGAGCCGGTGCAGGGCCGACGCGAGGACGACGAGCGTCATCGCGACCAGGAGCCCGAGCAGCGCCCGCCGGAGGCGTCGCAGCCGCACGGTCGGAACCTCGGCGAGCACGGTCGCGAGGCCGACGACGACGAACGTGAGCGCCGCCACCGCCAGCAGCTGCCAGTAGCCGCTCCGCGCGTACGCTGCGAATGTCAGCCCCTCCGTTCCCAGCACGTGGTCGCGCCCGCCGAACAGCACGGTCAGCTGGATGCCCACGAACAGCGCGAACACGGCGACCAGCACGGTAAGGGTGGGGATCCACTCGCTCGGCGCGAGCCTTCGGCGGATGCCGAGGGGCTCGGGCCGGACCGGATGGAGAGGAGCGAGGCCGACCGCCAGCACGGCGCCCAGGACGCCGAGAAACGTCATCGCGCGAAGGGGAAGCGACGCCCCGTCGGGGAACGGTGTCGCGCCGACGATCTTCGCAAACGCGGCGTCCGCCGACCAGAAGAGCGCAACGAAGGGAACGGCGACCGCGACCGCCAGGATCAGGCCGCGGCCAAGCCCCAGGGCTGTCCCGGAAGGCGCCGGCACGAGCGCGGGCACCTTCGGCAGCGCCGCCAGCGGCCGCAGCGGAGCGAGCAGGGACGGGCCGCACAGCGCGAACGCGAGGAGGCAGAAGACGCCGAGCAAGTCGAGCGCGATCAACGTGCCGTTGTCGCGGAACGCGGGGAGGAGGCCGAGCGCCGCGGCGAGCCCGCCGAACAGGACGAGATCGACGGTGGGTCGGCGCCCGACCGTGAGGGCAGCTGTGGCGAGGAGCACCACGACCGTCACCCCGATCCCGGGTGCGGCGCCAGGGATCAACGCCGCGGCGAGCGCCGCGGTGACGAGGGCCAGGGCTCTCATCGTGGGAGCTCGACCACCATCCGGCACCCGTGTGGGTGCCGGGGATCGGCTCGGATCGTTCCGCCGTGCAGCTCCACGATCCAGCGGGCGATGGCGAGCCCGAGGCCCGTGCCGCCGTCGTCGGCAGCCCGAGCCCGATCGGACCGGTAAAAGCGCTCGAACACGCGCTCCGCGTCCTCGGGGTCGATTCCCGGCCCGTCGTCGGCCACCTCGATCCGCGCGCGATCGCCGACCCAGCCGGCGCTGAGCTGCACGTGGCCGCCGACCGGAGCGTGGCGCACCGCGTTCGCGACGAGGTTCGCCACGACCTGATGCAGTCGTTGCGGGTCGGCCGGCACCTCGACCGCGTCGGCAGCGGAGACGACGTCGAGCCGAACGGAGCGGGCTGCGGCGGGCTCGCGCCACTCGCTCGCGACGTGGTCGAGGAGCGCGTGCGCGTCGAGGTCGACACGGTCGAGCGGCACCGACCCCGACTCGAGCTTCG
>VGCB01000405.1 GCA_016870235.1 Actinomycetota bacterium
CCGCGTCGTTCAAGACCGACCTCGTGCCCCTCCTCGACCATCTCGTCGCCCAGGTCGGGAAGCTCCGCGTGACCGTGATCGAGCAGGAAGCTGCGGCCGCGGATCTCGCCGGGTTCGACGAGGTCGTCGTCGCCACCGGCGCCACCCGCGGCGCGATCGAGCTCGGCCCGGCGCTGCCGGCAGTCCACGCGACGGACGCTCTCGCGGGCGCCGCGCTCCCCGGCGGCGAGGTCGTGGTCGTCGGCGGCGGGTTCACCGGGGCCGAGACGGCGATCCATCTCGCCGAGTCGGGCCGCACGGTGACGCTCGTCGAGGCGACCGACACGCTGATGAACGGCGACGCCTTCACCGATCAGATGACCTACGGGGAGCGCCTGGCCGCGAGCGGAGTGACGGTGCTGACGGGCACGCGCGCGACGGCGACCACGGCGGAAGGCGTGGCCGTCGTCGACGCCGGCGGGGCCGCGCGCGTCCTCCCGGCGGGCGTCGTGATCGTCGCGGTCGGCTCCGCCTGCAACACGTCGCTCGCCGATGCCCTCACCGGCACCGTCGCCGTGCGCGCGGTCGGCGACTGCACGGGCTCGGGCAAGCTCTACGATGCCCTCCACCAGGCCTACACGGCCGCCCTCGCCGTCTGACCGGAGGCATCGCATGTCGGAGACGAACGTCGCCGTCGTCCGCAAGCTGTTCGCCGACTTCGAGGCCGGCGACATCGACGCGGTGTTCGCGGTCTTCGACCCGGACATCGAGTGGATCGAGCCGTTCGGCTACTTCACCGGGCGGGCGGCGTGCGCGGCGTCGAGGCGGTCGGACAGGTGCTCTCGGCCTACCCGGAGACGTGGAGCGAGTTCGCACTCGAGCCCGAGACGTTCCTCGACGCGGGCGACACGGTCGTCGTCTGGGGGACGCAGGGCGGCGTCGCAGCCGCGACGGGAAAGGCGTTCCGGGGCCGCTTCTGCAACGTCTGGACGCTCGCCGGCGGCCGCGTCGTCCGGCTCGAGGCGTTCGCCGACACGGCGCTGATGTGGAAGGCGCTCGACGCGCATCCGCCCGATGCCTAGGATCGCGGTCGCCGGCGCCGGGCAGGCCGGTCTCCAGCTCGCGCTCGCGCTCCGGGCCTCCGGCCACGAGGTGACGCTCGCGACCGACCGCTCCGCGGCGGAGATCGCCGGCGGGCGGATCCTCTCGACGCAGTGCATGTTCGACCTCGCGCTCTCGACCGAGCGCGCGCTCGGCCTCGACCGCTGGCAGGAGGACTGCCCGCAGATCGACGGCGTCCAGTACAGCCTCGGGACGCCCGACGGCGAGCGGGTCATGTGCTTCTCGGGCAAGCTCGCGGCGACGGCGCAGTCGGTCGACCAGCGGCTGAAGATGCCGCGCTGGCTCGCCGACCTCGAGGCGGCCGGTGGGCGCGTCGCCGTCGGCCCGCTCGACGTCGCTGCGCTCGAGGAGCTCGCTGCGTCGCACGACCTCCTCGTCGTCGCGTCGACGAAGGGCCCGATCGCGAAGGAGCTGCCGGGGCTCTTCGCCCGCGACGAGGCGCGATCGCCGTTCGCCGGGCCGCAACGCACGCTCGGAGTCGCGTACGTCAACCGTCTCGACCCGCTGCCGAGCCCGCGGGAGTTCTCGATCTCGATCGTGCCCGGCGTCGGCGAGTACTTCGTCGGCCCCGCGCTGACGCTCTCCGGCCCCTGTTGGACCATGTGCCTGGAGGCGATCCCGGGAGGCCCGATGGACGCGTGGAGCCACACGAGCCCCGACCGGCCGCAGGAGTGGCTCGAGGCGCTCGTCGCGATCCTCGACCGGCACTTCCCCTGGGAGGCGGAGCGCTGCCGCTCGGTCACGGTCACCGACGCGAAGGGGACGCTCGCGGGGGCGATCGCGCCGGTCGTCCGCTCGCCCGTCGGCCGTCTGCCCTCGGGGCGCCCGGTGCTCGGGGTCGGCGACGCCGTCGTCCAGAACGACCCGCTCGTCGGCCAGGGCGCGAACAACGCCGCCAAGGGCGCCACCGTCGTCGCGGACGCGATCGACAGGCGCGGCGGAGCCTCGCTCGACGATCCAGTCTGGCTCGACGAGGTCGCGGAGACCTTCTGGCAGACGGTCGAGGCAGCGACGGTCTTCACGAACACGATGCTGAAGCCGCCCGAGCACGTCGGCGCCCTGTTCGACGCCGGCAGCCGCTCAGCCACGGTCGCGAACGCGCTCGCCCAGGCGACCGACGACCCGCGCACGCTCGCCCCCCACCTGGCGACGCCGGACGGGATCGCGGCGTTCGTCGCCGCCCACGGCGGCTGATCAGCGGCAGCGGGGCAGTACGTCGGAGGCGAAGCGCTCGACCTGCCCGAGCTGGTCGAGCGACGCGAAGCGGCAGACGAACGCGGTCACACCGGCGGCTGCGAACGTCCGCATCCAGTCGAGGACGTCAGCGGCGGTTCCCGCCGGGCCCCAGTCGGCGAGCGCGACGGCGTCGCTGAAACCGGGGTAGTACCCGTCGATGTAGGCGCGCTGCGCGGCCACGGCCTCGTCGCGCGTGTCCGCGAGCGTCATCGTCACCTGGTAGGCGACCGCGAAGGAGCCCATCCCGAGGCCCTCCTCGGCCCGCGCGGCGCCGACGGCGACGACGAACGCTTCCGTCTCCTCCGGGTGCCGCGCGCGGCAGCACGTGAGCCAACCGTCTCCGAGCAGGCCGACGCGGCGGGCCGCGCGCGACACGTCTCCGCCCTTCGCCTTCCCGATCGCCGGGTTGGCGACGACCCAGACCGGCGGCTCCCGAACGGGGAGGAGCGGCGCCGGCTCCATCCCGGTGTGGAACGCGACGTCGTCGAGGTCGACGTGCTCGCCGTGGAAGGTCACGCGCCCGTCCCGCAGCAGGTGCCTGACGACACGCAGCCGCTCCTCGAAGATCGTCATGCGGCGCCGCCAGTCGAGCCCCACGGCCTCGAACTCCCGCTTCACCGCATCCTCGGCGACGTTGCCGGCGCACGCGCCGAGGATCGTGCGGCCGGAGGAGATGACGTCGAGCGTCGCCCAGGCCTGCGCGAGCTGGATCGGCTCGCGCAGGCTGGTGACGAGGCACGCCGTCCCCAGCTCGACGCGCCTCGTCCGCTGCGCGAGCGCCGCCAGCAGCGTCAGCGGCTCGTAGCGGGGCTTCGAGAAGAGGCTGTCGCCGACCCACACGGAGTCGAAGCCGAGCTCCTCCGCGCGCTGGCCGAGGTCGAGCAGCTCCGGGATGCCGTACCCGGGCGCGATCAAGGCCTCGCGGTTGTTGAGGTTGACGCCGACGTGCATCAGCGCACGTGCAGGCCCAGTCCCAGACCGGCCTCGATCGCGGCGCCCGCACGAAGGGCCACGCCCTCGCGCCAGAGCGGTGCGATGA
>VGCB01000406.1 GCA_016870235.1 Actinomycetota bacterium
CGAGCCAGCGCGCGGCCTCCACCGACACTCCAGGCACGCCGAGCTCGTGGCCGACGAACGCGACGGGGTCACCCCAGTGGCGCGCCCAACCGGTTCGCACGAGGACGACATCTCCCGGCAGCAGCCCGGTACCCGTGCCTGCAAGGGCCCGCTCGAGATCGTCGGGCGTGATCGCGTAGCCGGGGGCCAGCACGTCCACCCGGCGCAGCCGGGCGACGTCGAGGAGGACGCCACGCGCGATGAACGGCGGGATCGAGTCTGCTCCGAGCTCGCGCATGCGCCCGCCCGTCTGCGTGGACGCCGCATCCCGGCCGCCGTGGAGCATGCCAGCCTGGGACACGTGACTCAGCGCGTCCACGTGCGTCCCGACGTGGCCGCCGGTCACGATCACCTCGGATGCTTCCGACCCGCCGCCTTCCCGGACGGTGTCGCCGTGCCGGCGGGAGAGCGCCATGTGGAAGCGGACGTGACTCGGCGACTGCGGCATGCCATTCTCGAACGGCTGAGCGAGGTCGTACCAGGTGCGAGCACGCAGCGTCGACAGCAGGTCCGAGAGCGGCATCTCAGCCACGTCGCTGTCCGCGATCGCCGCGGCCGCAGCTGCGGTTGCGGCATCGATCATGGCGCCGTCGGGAGCGACGGCCACGCCGCGGCCGGCGCCAAGAGCCTCCTCGTACGCCTGGAGCGCCCGCACGGCGGAGTCCATCTCCTGGTCGTCCGGGGTGAAGGCGCGCTCGATGACTTCGAGCTGTGAAGGATGGATCGCGGACTTCCCCGAGAAGCCAAGAGCGGCGGCGTGTCGCGCGGCGACCCCTAGGCCCTCGACGTCCCTGACGTTGGGGTAGGCCCCGTCGACCGGGCCCACGATTCGGGCGACCCGTGACGCGATGACGAGACGGGATCTGGCATACAGCAGCTCCACCCCTGTCTCCGAGACGCGCGCGCGGATGTCGTTCGCGAGATCCGCGGCGCCGAAGACGAGCGCCCTCACCCGCGGGTGGCTGCGGGCGATCTCCTCGCACGCGGCGACGCCGAGAGCAGTCTCGATGGTGCAGTCGAGCGTCATCGTGCCCACGACGATGCCCTCGCGCTCCTCGGCAGCGGCGACCGCCTCCGCAACCTTGTGAACCTGATCGGCAGACTCGACCTTGGGGATCCGGACCCCGTGCAGCCGGCACGCCACCGACGCCTCGACATCGCGAGCCCAGTGCGAGCTACTGACGGCGTTGATCCGAACGAAGGTCGGCGGGGCTTCGACCGGAAGCGCTCGGACCGCGTCCGCCACACGCAATCGCGCGACGTCCTTCTGCAGCTCTGCGACGCCGTCCTCGAGGTCGAGCACGACGGCCTCCGCCCCGGCGCCGAACACGCGCGCCAGCAGCTTGTCACTCGATCCCGGCGCGAAGAGATATGTCCGCGGTGGACGCGAGACCGTGCTGAGATCTCGTGCCAGCTTGCTAGATGACATTGCGGCTCCTCAGATCGGCAAGCTGATCGCTCGTAAGCCGGAGCTCGCCGCAGTACACGCTCTCGTTGTCCGCACCGAGCGCCCGTCCACTCCACCTGATGTCGCCGGGGGTCGCGCTGAGCCGGAAGAGGACGTTCTGCATCAGCGTCGGCCCCAGTTCCGGGTCGTCCACGTGAACGAACGTGTCGAGCGCCTGATACTGCGGGTCGGAGACAGCGTCCGCGATCGAATAGATGGGCGATGCGGCCGCATCCGCCGCCGCGAAGGCAGAGAGGACGTCGTCGAGGTCACGGTCTCCGATCCACTTCCCGACAAGACGGTCGAGCAGGTCGGCGTGTGCTGCCCTCCCGGCGCCGGTCGCGAACCAGGGCTCCCGTGTCACCTCCTCGTGACCGACCAGGGCGAGGACGCGCTCGGCCACAGTCGTCGCACTCGTCGAGATCGCGGCGGCCTGGCGCGTTCGAGCGGTTGCACGAGATCGGTCGCGAGGTCAGGGCGAGGCTCGCCGACGTCTTCGCAGCAGCGGGGATACGCGCACAGGTCCTCGGCGAAGGCCCGCTCTTCCAGGTGGTCGTCGCCGATCATCCGATCCGGAACTACGATGACCTCCTGAGAGCGGACAACGCGACTGCGGAGCGCCTGGCTCGCGTCGTCGTCGAGAACGGCATCTATACGACGGGGCGGAAGGGCTACCTGTCACTCGTGCACACGGACGGAGACATCGACTGCATCGTCGCCGCCTACGCCCAGGCCGCGATCACCGTCGCCGCCGCGACACCTGAGTAGAGAGGGCCCGCCGGTTCGGCCCACCAGTGGAGTGGCGGGCATCGTTCACCCGACCCACGGCTCGTAGTCTACGCGCGTCCATGCGGGTGCTTCGCGATCTCTCCCCTGCCGCAGTCGCAGCCGGCTTCGTTGCTGTGCTCGTCGGCTTCACGAGCTCGGCCGTAATCGTCTTCCAGGCGGCGAAGGCGGCCGGGGCGACACCGGCTCAGGCGGGGTCGTGGATGTGGGCGCTCGGGCTCGGGATGGGGCTCACGAGCATCGGGCTCTCGCTTCGCTACCGCATGCCCGTCCTCACCGCCTGGTCGACGCCGGGCGCTGCGCTCCTGATCACGAGCGTCGCGGGGCTGCCGATGCCCGAGATCATCGGGGCCTTCGTTCTCACGGGAGCCCTGATCGTCGCCGCGGGCGTGAGCGGCCTCTTCGCACGGCTGATGAGCCGGATTCCGATCGCGATCGCGTCGGCGATGCTCGCCGGCGTTCTCGTCCGCTTCGGCCTCGACGCCTTCGCCTCGCTCGAGTCGGAGCTCGCCCTCGTGCTCGCGATGATCGTCACCTACCTCGTCGCCCGGCTCTGGGTGCCGCGGTACGCGGTGCTGCTGACGCTCGCAGTTGGGCTCGCGATCGCCTGGGGCAAGGGGCTGATGGGCCACATCGACGCGCCTTCGGGCCTCACGCGCCCTGAATGGGTGACGCCCGACCTCTCGCTCGCCGCGGTCGTCGGGGTCGCGATCCCGCTCTTCCTCGTGACGATGGCCTCGCAGAACGTTCCCGGTGCCGCCGTCCTGCGCGCGCACGGGTACGACCCACCGATCTCGCCGGTGATCGCGACGACCGGCGTCGCCACGACCGTGCTGGCGCCGTTCGGCGGCTTTGCGCTCAACCTCGCCGCGATCACGGCCGCGATCTGCATGGGCCGCGAGGCGCACCCGGATCCCGACCGCCGCTACACGGCGGCGGTGTCCGCGGGTGTGTTCTACGTCGTGATCGGCCTGTTCGGCGCCGCCGTCGCCGGCTTCTTCGCCGCGTTCCCGCAGGAGCTCGTGCTCGCGATCGCCGGTCTCGCGCTCCTCGGCACGATCGGCAACGGCCTCGCGACCGCGCTCGACGGGGAGCGCGACCGTG
>VGCB01000407.1 GCA_016870235.1 Actinomycetota bacterium
GAGACGAGCTCTCGGAGCTCGTCCTCCGGGGACTCTGTCGATGAGCGCTCTCGGCCACGAGCGGGTCGTGATCGTCGGCGCCGGTGCGCTTGGAAGCGTGTACGGCGGCATGCTCGCGCTCGCGGGCTTCGACGTCCAGCTCCTCGCCCGCGAGGCCCACGCGCGCGCGATCGGCGAGCAGGGAGGCCTGCAGATCGAGCACAGAGACAGCGAGCACGGGGAAGAGGTGCTGCTCGCGCCCGTCCGCGCCGAGTGGCGGCCGGAACGGATCGAGCCGGCAGAGATCGTCGTCCTGCTGACGAAGACGGTCGACTCCGCAGTCGCGCTCGAGCCGCTGGCGCACGTCGTTTCGGAGGTGCGGATCGCCGTCTCGCTGCAGAACGGCGTCGCCAAGGACGGGGAGCTGGCGGCCTGGTGCGGCGCCGAGCGCGTGGCGGGCGCGATGAGCGTCGTCGGGGGCACGTTCCTCGAGCCTGGACGCGTGCGCTTCACGCTCCCGGGGCCGACCTTCTTCGGCGAGCTGCCGGGGGGCACGAGCGAGCGGGTCCAGCGGCTCGGCGAGGTCTTCCGCGCGGCCGGGTTCGAGGTCGTCGTCACCGACCGGATCCTCTCCGTCGAGTGGTCGAAGATGATCCACGCCGTGCCGGTGATGTCGCTCGCGGCGCTGACGCGGCTGCCGTACCACCGGCTGCTGCTCGATCCCGACCTCTCGACGCTCTTCGTGCGGCTGATCCGGGAGGGCACCGCCGTCGCGCTCGCGGCCGGGGTCGACCTCGACGACTGGCCGATGCTGATGCCGCTGCGGACGATGGCCGGGATGGGCGACGACGAGGCGCTCGCGTTCGTGCAGTCGTTCGGTCGCGGGCTCGAGGAGAAGGGGATGACGCAGGTGATCGTCTCGATGCTCCAGAGCGTCGAGAGCGGCCGGCGACTCGAGGTCGAGGCTGTGCAAGGGCACGTCGCCCGCGAGGCCGAGCGTCTCGGAGTCGCCGCGCCGACCGTCGACGCCTGCTACCGGCTCCTCAGGGGAATCGACGCCTCGTTCGCATGAGCTCGTCGAAGCTCGTCGTCGCGGATCGCACGAGGTGGACGCTGCCCGCGATCCTGCGCGAGCGCGCGGAGCGGCACCCCGACCGGCCCTACGCGACCTTCGCGCTCGGGGAGCGCTCGTTCAGCTACGGGGAGTGGGATGTCGAGACGGACGCGGTTGCCGCGGGGCTCGCGAGGCTGGGGCTCGGCAAGGGCGACGCCGTCCTCGAGATGCTCCGGAACCGCCCCGAGCTGCCGCTCGTGCGCTTCGGCGCGAACAAGCTCGGCGCCGTCGAGGTGCCGGTCAACGTCGACTACCGCGGCTACCTGCTCGAGCACGTCTTCAACACGGTGCAGGCGCGCGTGGTCGTGACCGAGGCCGATCTCGCCGAGGAGATCGCCGCCTCGCGCGAGCGGCTCGAGCACCTGACGACGATCGTCGTCGTCGACGACGAGCTGCCGCGCGTGCGCGGCCTCGACGTCGTCCCGTTCGCCGAGCTGCTCGACGCGGGCGCGCCGCCGCGGGTCGACGTCCATCCGGGCGACGTCGCCTCGATCCAGTTCACCTCCGGCACCTCCGGGCCGTCGAAGGGCGCGCAGATCCCGCACGCGCACAGCCACCTGCTGGCCGAGCTGAACGGCGAGCTCCTCGGCGTCGACCGCGAGAGCGTCATCTTCACCGAGCTGCCGCTCTTCCACGTCAACGCGCAGATGTCGATGCTGACGTCGCTGATCCACGGCTGCCGCGTCGCGATCGAGCCCCGGTTCTCCGCCAGCGAATGGCTGGAGCGGCTCCGCCGGCACGGTGCCACCCACACGCCGCTCCTCGGCGTCATGCTCGCCTTCCTGCTGAAGACGCCCGAGCGGCCGGACGACGCCGACAACCCGCTCCGTGTCGTCTGGGCGGTGCCGCGCCTGGCCGAGGTGATGGAGCCGTTCATGGCCCGCTTCGGGATCGAGCAGATGCCCACCTCGTACGGGTGCACCGAGATCGGCATGCCCGTCCAGGGGCACTGGGGCACGCCTGCCCACGTGACCGGGCGCGTCGTCGAGGAGTTCTACGAGGTCCAGATCGTCGATCCCGAGACCGGCGATCCGGTCGAGCCGGGCGAGGTGGGGGAGGTGGTGACGCGCAACAGGCTCCCGTGGTGCGTCACCCGCGGCTACCTGGGGATGCCGGAGCGAACGCTCGAGGCCTACCGCGACTGCTGGTTCCACACGGGCGACGCCGGGCGGATCGACGCGGACGGCTGGTTCACCTTCATGGACCGGATCAAGGACCGGATCCGGCGGCGGGGCGAGAACGTCGCCTCCGCCGACGTCGAGCACGTCCTCGGCGAGCACGCGGCCATCGCCGAGTCGGCGGTGATCGCGGTCAAGTCCGAGGAGGCCGGCGGCGAGGACGAGATCAAGGCGTGCGTCGTCGTCACCGCGGCGGCGACTCTGACTGCAGACGAGGTGTGGGCCTGGTGCGACGAGCGCCTGCCGCATTTCGCCGTGCCGCGCTACCTCGAGTTCCTCACCGCCCTCCCGAAGACGCCGACCGAGAAGGTGCGCAAGAACGTCCTGCGCGAGGAGGGGATCACGGCCGCGACGCACGACCGCGGGCCCGCCGGGCGCGGCCACAGCCGTCGCTGAGCCGGAGCGTTCAGCGCCGGCGCTGCCGCACCTGGTCGAGCCCGACGACCTCGCCCGGGTCGTCGGCGTCGTCGAGGTCCGGGGGTCGCCGGCGGGTTGCAGGCGTGATCACGGGATCCCAGAAGCGCCAGAACTGCCGGTTCTTCGCGAAGTGCAGCATCTCGAACATCGGCGTCAGGGGCGGGTTGCCCTTGTTCGCCGCGATCGCGAAGCGTGCGCTGCCGGTCGAGGCGATCGCGAGGCGCCCCTTCACGGCGGCCAGATCGACCTGGCCCGGGGCGATGTCGGTGGAGGCGGCGATCCCGACCTTCGTCCCCTTCTCGCCCGACATCGCGATCGCGCCGGACCCGGCGCGGATGACCTTGGTGACGACGACGTGGTCGGTCTCGAGCCGCCGCGGGCTGTCGCGCCAGGCCGCCATCATCTCGCGGCGGAGGCGCTCCTCGTCCTTGACGCGGACGATCTCGAGATCGCGGAGGACGACGGCGATCGCGTTGGCGCTCGTGAACGAGATCGTGAAGGCGCCCTTTGCCTTGGCGAGCGCCGAGATCGCGGCCTTCGACTTGCCGGAGAAGCCGCCCTTGACGTCGACGCCGCCCTCGCTGACGAAGTGGACGTCCTGGTAGGGAAACGTCTCCGTCTCGATCGAGATCCCGACCGGTCGAGCGTCGTCGCGTAGCGGTAGACACCGTCG
>VGCB01000408.1 GCA_016870235.1 Actinomycetota bacterium
AGACGAACGTCGAGCTCTTTCAGCAGCTCGACGATGCGCCGAACCTGCTCGGTCAGCTGTCCCCTCTCGATGCGAACGAGCGTCTCACGATGGATGCCGATCCGTTCGGCGAGCTCCGCCTGGCTGAGCCCTGCACCCTCCCTGAAGTGCCGGATCGCCCCACCAAGCGACTCGGCGTTGTAGACACGGTACTCCGGTAATGTGATCATATCTTCACATTACCATATCTATCGTGAACATGAGACTTTCTTCACTGTTTTCCTTATTCGCAAGTGAGTGATAATATTCTCACACCTGGCTCGGATCTCAGCGACATCCGCGAGCGCCGGCGCGCGACGATCCCTCCGGCGCGAACCATCCGCACCGGAGAAGCCAAGCCCCCGGCGAGATCGCGCCCCGAGATGACACTACTCCGGCCTTCCCCGATCTCAAGGGAGGGGTCACAGGGAACCGCAGGTTCCCGGCTTCAGGATCCGGGGTCTCGCGCGTCTGGTACGTCGGTCCCCCAACCCACCAGACGCGCGAGACCCCGGCAAGCAAACAGTGGAGGCGGCGGGAATCGAACCCGCGTCCGCGGTCGCACCGACCGAATCTCTACGAGCGTAGTCCGCGTTGCGTTCTCGCCCGGCGGCTGGTCGCGGACGACCTACCGACGGGCCAGCCTATCCTTGATTCTCGAGCCTCCGGCGATCGGCGTTCCTTCGGCTCAAAGCCCGATTGTTGGCGCCCCAGTCCGGCCTCGGGCCGTGTCCGGGTGGGACGTCGCCAGACCTAGTTTCGGCTAGGCGGCGAGTGCGAGATCACGCTTCGCACTTGCAGTGTTGCCGGTTGATTTACGAGGCCAACCGGCGACCTCGGCTCGCAACTCGACCGGAGAACCGACCACGTCGAGACCTGGTCGCCCCCGTATGTCCAACCCTCGTACTCTAGCGGGTGGTAGGAGATCGGCTTCGGATCGCGAAAGGGCTCACGAAGGTTGCCGTCCCATCGCTCAGGGAGGAAGACGGGAATGAAAAAGCTGGATGCGCTCGCGCCGCGCACGTTGCTGCTCGGCGCCGGAGTGCTGCTCTTCATCGACACGTTCTTGCCGTGGCAGAAGGTGTCGTTCGACTTCGGCGACAACGCAAGCGTGAGCGCGAGCAGGAACGCGTGGCACGGATTCTGGGGGGTGGTGCTCGGGCTGATGGTGATCGCGTTGATCCTCCTCGTCGGAGCGCGGATGGCGAAGGTGGCGCTGCCGGAGGCGATCCCCTACGGGCGGCTGGTACTCGGGCTCGCCGCGCTCATCCTCCTGTTCGCCGTGCTCAAGAACCTGTTCGACGACTTCTCCGCATGGGGCTCGTACCTCGGGATCGCCCTCGCAGCCGCCGTGGTGCTCGGCGCCTGGCGGCACTTCGCGGAGACGGGTGAGACGCTGCCGGCGCAGGTCGCGTCGGCGCTGCGCCAGGATCCAGCCGAGGCGCAGGGAGAGGACTGAGCGAGATCGGTCGGGGCGCTCCGCGCGAGCGCCCCGACCTCCGACCGGGCTCCGAACATCACCCCCCTTCGGATGATAGGTGAAGCGCAAGCGGACGGCGAAGTGACGGAGGCCGGCACCCCCGAACGCGAAGGAGACCCCGTCGGGCATGGAGGAGAGGACGACTGTCCACCCTCGGACGTTGCTACTCGGTGCTTCCGGGCTGCTACTCGTCTCCACGCTGCTGCCCTGGCAGCGAATCGCGCTCGCGAACGACGAACGAAACGCGTAGCACGGGCCCTGGGGAGTCGGGGTCGGGCTGATCGCCGCCGTGATCTTCACCGCAGCGGTCCTCCGGGTGTTTCGGGTGCCCCTGCCGTCCGGAGCCCCATCCGCGCTCGCGACTCTCCTCGTCGGTCTCGCGGCGCCGGCGTTTGCGATCGCCAAGAATGTCACCGACGAAGGGTCGGCGTGGGGCGCCTACCTCGGCGTCGTTCTCGCCGCTCTCTTGGGCCTCGGTGCCGTCCGGCATCTCAGGGAGTCGGGAAAGGTGCTCCCGCGCGCGCTCTCGCCCTCGGCCGGCGACGACGCCGACGAGGCGCCCGACTCGCCCGCGCAGCCGCACTGACGCTTCTCGCGCCGGGGGCCGCGGGGCCAGCATAGGATCGCTAGGTGGAGGCGACGGACGCCCCTGAGCCGCGGATCGGGCGTGCGACGAAGCTCGCGCTCGTCCTGGCGGCGCTCTCGTCGACCTCGGC
The DNA here is from genome assembly GCA_016870235.1 of Actinomycetota bacterium. Next base: position 2,215 of record VGCB01000408.1, read on the forward strand.
ACAGATGTTCGTGGTGCCGGCGCTCCCGGACCTGCAGCGCGATCTCGACACGACCGCCGGCTGGGCAACCTGGACGCTGACGGCATACCTGCTCGTGCTCGCCGTCTCGACGCCGATCCTGGGCCGGCTCGGCGACCAGCACGGCAAGGTGAGGATCGTCGTCGCCGTCCTCTGCCTGCAGATCGCCGCCTCCGTGGCAGCGGCCTTCGCCTGGGACATCGCGTCGCTGATCGTCTTCCGCATGCTCCAGGCGCCGAGCGGGGCGATCTTCCCGCTGCTGATGGCGCTCGTCAGCGACGAGTTCCCGAAGCGCCTGGTCGGAGCCTGGCTCGGGATCATCTCCTCGACGATGGCGATGGGCACCGGACTCGGGCTCACGATTGCCGGGCCGTTAACCGAACAGCTCTCGTGGCGCGCGATTTTCGTCGTCGCCGCCGCGCTCGCAGCGCTGGCGCTCGTCCTGGTCGTCCGTTCCGTGCCGGAGTCAACTGTCCGCACGAAAGGCCGGACAGACTGGATCGGCGCAGCGCTCCTCTCGATCGGGATGCTGGCGGTGCTCGTCGGGATCACGGAGGGCTCGAGCTGGGGCTGGGGCTCGGCCCGGATCCTCGGCCTCCTCCTCGGCGGGGCAGCGGGCCTCGCGATCTGGGCCGGGTGGGAGCGGCGCTGTCCGGAGCCGATGGTCGACCTCCGCATGCTCACGACCCGCGCCGTGCTCGTCACGAACGTCGTCGCCCTCGCCGTCGGGACGGTGCTCTACGGCTCCTTCGCGATCCTGCCGGCGTTCATCCAGGCGCCGAGAGGGCTCGATGTGTCGATCGCCGCGCAGGTCGACTACGGGTTCGGGCAGACGGCCACCATTGCGGGGCTCTATCTCGTGCCGTCGTCGGTGTCCGCGTTCGTCGGCGCGATGATCGTCGGGCGGCTCGTCAAGGCCCGCGGCGCCGTCTTCGCGCTCGCGCTCGGCTGCGCGGTCGCGAGCGCCGGGAGCGCGATCGCGGCCGTCGCGCACGGCAGCCCGTGGACGCTGATCCCGGCGATCATGCTGTTCACGCCCGGCGGCCCGCTGACGTCGGCGGCGTCGGCGTTCATCATCGTCCGCGCCGTGCGGCCGGGCGAGACCGGGGTCGCGACCGGGATGAACTA
>VGCB01000409.1 GCA_016870235.1 Actinomycetota bacterium
ATGAGGTGCATGACGCCGTTCGTCGAGCCGCCGGTCGCCGCCACCGAGGCGGCCGCATTCGAGATCGCCGCCTTCGTCACGATCGAGCGGGGTCGCACGTCGTCCCGAACGAGCTTCATGGCGAGCTTGCCTGCCTCGTAGGCAGCCTCCTCCTTCGGCAGGTCGAGCGCCGGGATGTCGTTCAGGCCGGCAGGGGAGACGCCGAGGAACTCGAGCGCCGTCGACATCGTGTTCGCTGTGAACTGGCCGCCGCACGCGCCGGCGCCGGGGCAAGCCTTCGACTCGACCTCGTGCAGGTCGGCGGCAGTGATCTTGCCCGCGTTGAAGGCGCCGATCTGCTCGAAGACGTCCTGGATCGTCACGTCCCGCCCCTGCCAGTGCCCCGGCGCGATCGAACCGGAGTAGAGGCAGAGCCCAGGGAGATCGAGGCGGCAGAGCGCCATCGCCCCGGCCGGGATCGTCTTGTCGCAGCCGACGATGATCACGATCCCGTCGAACAGATGGCCGCGCGCGACGAGCTCGATCGAGTCGGTGATCACCTCGCGCGAGATCAGCGACGCCCGCATCCCGCTCGTGCCCATCGAGACGCCGTCCGAGACCGAGATCGTGTTCAGCTCCATCGGCGTCCCGCCCGCGTCGCGGATGCCGCGCTTCACGTGCTGGGCGAGCTTCCGCTGGTTCAGATTGCACGGCATCGTCTCGATCCACATGTGCGCGACGCCGATCAGCGGGCGCGCGAGATCCTCGTCCGAGAAGCCGGTGCCCTTGAGCATCGCGCGTGCTGCGGCGCGGTCGGGGCCGTCGGTGAGCGCCGCGCTCTGGCGCTTGGCGGGATCGGAAGGGATGTCGTACGGCGTGCTCACGCTGGCTCTCCTGTCTCGATCGGGTCGGCGGTCTCGATGGGGTAACCCGGCCGGCGGCACCACTCGGAGAACGACCCTGGGTACATGCGTGCGTCCTCGCGGCCGGCGAGGACGAGCTTCTGGACGACGACCGCGGCAGTGACCCCCGACCCGCAGTACGCGGCAACTTCGCGTGGCGAAGTTGCCTGGATTGGGATCGGGTCCTTGAAGCATGCGTTGAGCGCGCCCGGGATGCGGCCGGCGACGGGGTCGAGGGGCTCCTCGTCGCCGCGCCAGCGAGCCGGGGTGCGCGCGTCGAGGAGCGTCAGCGACGGATCGTCGAGGCGCGAGAGGATCTCCTCCGCGTCGATCGTGTCGTCGTCGCGGACGCGGGCCTCGAAAGTGGCGCGGGGGACGGTCTCCTCACCGGCGGCGAGCGGGCCCGCATAGCACGCGATGTCGAGCGTGCCGCAGCGGTCGTGGCCGACGTGGCGCAGGAGCCACCAGCAGCGTGCGGCCCAGCCCGTGCCGTCGTCGATCGCGAGGACGAACGTGTCGCGGTCGATGCCGGCCCTCGCGAACGCCGTCGCCAGCACGCCCGGATCGGGCAGCGGATGGCGGCCTCCGTGCGCCGCGTCTGCTGCGTGCGCGCTGAGGTCGGCCTCCGGGTCGAGGTGCACCGCCCCGGGCACGTGGCCCGCGAGGTACGCGTCGCGCGGGCGGACGTCGACGAGCCGCACGCTCAACCGAGCGCCCCCCGCGGGACGATGTCGAGCGCGAGGATCTCGTGATCGGGATAGCGGGTGTTGAGCTCGGCCACGCAGCCCGTAGCATCCCTGGTCCAGACGAGCACCGTCGGGCCTGAGCCCGAGAGCGTCGCCCCAACGGCGCCGCACGGGAGCTCCGCCCGGATCGCGGTCAGCGCAGGTGACGGCCTGTACGGCTCGTGCAGGCGGTCGTCGAGCGCCTCGGCCAGGAGGTCGGCGCGTCCCGAGGCGAGTGCGGCGCCGAGGAGCGCAGCGCGCCCGGCCGTGTGCGCTGCATCCCGGTGCGAGAGGGTCTCGGGGAGCCGTTGCCGCGAGGCCGCTGTCGACGTCCGCTCCGAGGGAATGACCGCGACGAGCTGCAGCGGGAGCGTCTCGGCGATGCGCTCGATCCGAGAGTCCCACGTCAGCGTGACGCCGCCCATCAGCGCCGCCGCCAGGTTGTCGCCGTGGCTCTCGAGCTCCAGCCCGGCCACCAGCAGTTCCTGCGGGTCGCCGCCGGGGCGCGCGGCAGCGAGCCCGAGCGCGATCGCCGCCGCCGAGGAGCCGAGACCGCGACCCAGCGGCACGCGGTTGACGAACCGAAACCGCTTCCCGGCCGGGTCGGCGAGCAGCGCGTACGCGCGCACGGCGAGGTTCGTGTGGTCGGCCGCAAGCTCGACCGCGCCCGCGCCCTCGATGACCACGCCCTCGCCTTCGGTGATCTCCAGCTCGTTCCAGAGCGAGAGCGCGACAGCGGCGCAGTCGAAGCCAGGGCCGAGGTTGGCCGACGTCGCGGGCGCCCGGACGATCATTCGGGCAGGGAGGCCGCGAGGATCGCGTCGGGATCCGGGGCGACGACGATCGGCGCCGGGGCGTGCCGCTCGGCGTTCGTGGGATCCTTGAGCCCGTGCCCGGTGACGGTGCAGACGACGCGTCCCGTCGCGGCCCCGGCCTTGACGGCGGCGAGCCCGGCCGCCGACGACGGCTCGCAGAAGAGGCCCTCGGCGCTCGCGAGCTCGAGCCAGGCGTCGACGATCTGCTCGTCGGTGACGGTGACGACCTCGGCCGGCGTCTCCGAGAAGTACTGCGCGTGCACCGGGTCGGTGATGCGGATCGCGGTCGCGAGCGTGTTGGCGCGATCCGCCGCCTGGGCGGAGACGAGCCGTGACGTGAGCCCGAGCTCGCGGAAGGCGAGCGCGTAGGCGCGGGTGTTGCCGCCGCCGCCGTAGGGAATCGCGAAGGCCTCCGGGGCGCCGCCGAGCTCCTCGACGATCTCGTGCACCGCCGTCTTCTGGCCCTCGAGCCGATACGGGTTGAGCGAGTTGACGAGCGCGTGCGTGCCGCGGGCGACGAGCTCGCGAGCGACGGCGTACGCGGCGTCGAAGCTCCCGCGCACCTCGAGCACCGTCGCGCCGTACATCCGCGTCTGCGCCACCTTGCCGCCGGCGACTGCGCCTTGCGGCATCAGCACGACCGCGGGGATCCCCGCGCGCGCGGCGTACGCGGCGGCGGAGCCGGAGGTGTTGCCGGTCGAGGCGCAGATGAGTGCCTTCGCCCCTTCTTCGATCGCCTTCGAGACGGCGACCGTCATCCCACGGTCCTTGTAGGAGCCGGTCGGGTTCGCGCCCTCCCACTTCACCCACAGCTCGACGCCCCAGCGCTCGGACAGCCGCGGCATCGGCAGAAGCGGCGTCGAGCCCTCGCCGAGCGAGACCACGGGGGTCGCAGCGGAGACCGGCAGTCGGTCGCGAAAGCGGTCGATCAGCGGGA
>VGCB01000410.1 GCA_016870235.1 Actinomycetota bacterium
CGTGCTCGGGCAGGCCGCGCGCGAGCCCGCGCAGCCGGGGGCCCACCCGGGCAGCGACTAGGCTTTGACCAATGGACGACGGGCAGCGCTCAGGTGTCGCGCCTCCGCGCGGCTCCCCCCTCCTCCTGCCGCTCCGCGCCCTCGACCCCATCGCGAACGCCCGGACGTTCGGCGACGTCTGGTCGCTGGTCAGCGGGAACCGCGCCGTGATGCGCGAGCTGACGCTCCGTGAGGTGCGCGCCGAGCACTCCGGCAAGGCGTTCGGCACATTCTGGGGCATCTTCCAGCCGCTCTTCCTGCTCGCGGTGTATGCGTTCGTCTACGGGGCAGTGTTCCACACCCGGATCGGCGGCACGTTCGAGCTGCCGCGCAACTTCACGATCTACCTGCTCTCGGGGCTCGTCCCGTGGTTCGCGTTCCTCTACTGCATGGCGAAGTCGGCGACGGTGATCCAGGCGAACGCGCACCTCGTCAAGCAGGTCGTCTTCCGCGTCGACGCGCTGCCCGTCGCCGTCGCGCTCGCCGCCGCGTTCCCGCTGCTGCTCGGGATCGCGTTCCTCACGGTGTTCAACCTCGCCACCTATGGCAACGTCCCGCCCGGCTACCTGCTGCTGCCGGGGGCGGTGGCGCTCCAGATTGTCGGGATGATCGGCTTCGCCTACGCGCTCGCCGCCATCGGCGTCTTCTTTCGGGACGTGCGCGACCTCGTGCAGCTGTCGGCGATCGTGCTGATCTTCCTGATGCCGATCGTGTATCTGCCGGGGTCTGTGCCCCGGCAGTTCGACCCGCTGCTCTGGCTCAACCCCTTCACGTACATGGTCTACGCCTACCAGGACGTCCTCTACTTCGGGCGGATCGAGCACGCGTGGTCGTGGCTCGCGTTCGCGATCTGGGCGTTCACCGCGTTCATGCTCGGCCGGCGCCTGTTCAAGCGCACCGAGCCGTTCTTCGCCGACGTCCTGTGAGCAGGCCCGTCGTCTCGATCTCGGGCCTCTCAAAGGCCTACAACCTGTACGAGAAGCCGCTCGACATGGTGCTCGAGTCGATCCTCGGCGGTGTCCGGCACGACGTGTTCTGGGCGCTCCACGACGTCTCGCTCCAGATCCAGGAAGGCGACCGCGTGGGCATCGTCGGCCCGAACGGGGCGGGCAAGTCGACGCTGCTGAAGCTGATCACCGGCAACCTCAAGCCCACGCGCGGCTCGATCGAGGTGAACGGCAAGGTCTCGGCGCTGCTCTCGCTCGCGTCGTTCCTCGACCCCGAGCAGACGGGGGTCGAGAACATCCGGTTCAACCTCGTCATGGGCGGCGTGCCCCGGCGCGACATCCCGGGGCTGATCGAGGAGATCACCGATTTCACCGAGCTCGGGGCCTTCATCCACGCGCCGGTGAAGACGTACAGCTCCGGCATGACCGCCCGCCTCTCGTTCTCGATCTCGACGGCGATCACGCCCGACATCCTGATCGTCGACGAGGTGCTCGGCGCGGGCGACGCGTACTTTGCGGCCAAGGCGACGCTGCGGATGTTCGACCTCTGCCGGCAGGGCCGCGCGCTGCTCTTCGTGAGCCACTCCCCTACCGTCGTGCAGATGCTCTGCAACCGCGCCGTGTGGCTCGACGGCGGCGCGATCCGCGCGGTCGGAACCGCGGACGAGATCGTCAAGGCCTACGAGGCCGACTTCCGCCGCCAGGAGGACGAGTCGGTGCGCGCGGGCAACCGCGAACGCGCGACCGCGCGGCTCAACGCCGTCCTCGCCGAGGAGGTGAGCGCCGGCGCGTGGGCCCGGGCCCGCCTCACGGGCCCGGGGGGCCGGATCACCGATACCCACTACGTGCGGCGCATCGCGCTCGAGACCGGCGGACAGGAGCAGGAGATCCCCCTCGAGCTCCTGCCCGCGGACACCGACCTGCCGGCCCGCCTCGACATCACCGCCTCCGAGTGGGGCCGCCCGCACGACCGACGCGGCGTCCAGTCGCGCGCGCTGCAGCCCTCCTCGCACCCGCTCCGCGGCGGGCACATCCTCGTCCGCGCCCCGGAGGTCGGCGAACCCCCTACGCCCTTCCGGCTCACGGTGGAGTCGACGACCATCAGCGGCAAGGAGCCGCTCAAGCTCCAGCTGGCCGACGCGGAGGAGAGGGCCTGGGTCGACCAGGAGCTCGTCTCGACGACCCCGTTCGGCGGCGACTGGGTGCGGGCCGTCTTCACAGGGAAGATCGCGCCGCGGGCCGAGGAACAGGAGCTCCATAGCATCGTCTCGATGCTCACCGCCGAGGGCAGCCCCGATCTCGAAATCGTGGACGTCCAGTTCCTCGTCGACGGCGAGGAAAGCTCGCGCGTGCGCGAGAAGGTGCCGTTCGCGATCCAGGTGAACGTGCGCGCGCACCGGGAGGTGCCGCTCGCTGACGTCTCGCTGAAGATCCTCAAGGCGGACGGCACGTACGTGTTCTGGCAGTCGAGCGGGCAGGTCGGCGGGAACCTCCGCCACGTCACGGGCGATCGGCGACTCACGTTCCACTTCGACCCCAACCCCTTCGGCTCCGACACCTACGAGGTAACGGTCGAGAGCCACAACGGCTTCGACCTGGAGCGGAACTGGCCGTACTCGCAGGTGTTCGACCGCCGCGTCGGCGCGCTGCGATTCACGGTCGATCGCGAGTGGCCGCTGCTCATGCTCGGCCCGGTGAACCAGCAGTTCCCCGTCACCGTGGAGGCGCCGGCGGCGGACAAGCCCACGGACGAAGCCGCGGACGAGGCGACGACGTGACGGAGATCGCCCCGTCCGGGGCGACCGGCCCGGAGGAGGCGTTTCCCGTCCCGCCGATCAACACGAGCGGGCTTGGCCGGCCCCTGCGCGTCCTCCACATCGGCAACATCGCGAACAACGCGTACAACAACGCGAAGATCCAGCGAGCGGCAGGGATAGAGGCGGACGTTCTCTGCTACGACTACTACCACGTGATGGGCTGCCCCGAGTGGGAGGACGCCGACTTCGAGGGGGACGTCGGCGACCCATTCTTCCCCGACTGGTGGGCCGTCGACCTCGGGGGCTACGAGCGGCCGCGATGGTTCGTCCAGGGCCGCGCCTCTGTGTGCCGCGCGTACCTGACGGCGGCGCGCGAGGGGCGTGAGCGGAAGGCCAGGCGAAAGTGGCGCCGGCTCCAGGCGGAGCGCTGGGTACGATGCCGGACGACCCGGCGCGCACGGATTATCCGCTGGGTACGATGCCGGACGACCCGGCGCGCACGGATTATCCGCGGGGTCGGCCGCACGGTGCGCGTGCGGACAGCGACGCTGCGCGTGCCGACCGCGACGTTCCGCGTGCGGTTTGCCCTCGCC
>VGCB01000411.1 GCA_016870235.1 Actinomycetota bacterium
GCGCGAGCCCGCGTCGAGAGCGGCCGATCTCGGCCGTGTACGCGGCGAGCACGCGGGCGTCGACCGCGTCGGCCGCGTTGCCGGTCTCTCGGAGCCACCCGGTGAAGTCGCGCAGGTCGGCCGCGTAGGCACGACGGGTCGCGGCGGAGAGACCACCGCTCGTGAGGAACCGGTCGACCGCAGCGTCGACGTCCATTGCTCCCCGTTCCCGGCCGCCGCGCCCGCTCCTTCGCGCGACCGCCGTCCGGGTGGGCGACGCGGCCGCAGGCGCTCCGACTACCCTGGCGGCCGTGGCCGTGATCGCGCACCTGAGCGACTTCCATCTCGGCGACGATCCCGTCGCCGAGGCGCGCTTCACGGCCGTGCTCGATCGTCTCGCCGGGCTGGCAGAGAGGGTCGACGCGATCCTCGTCACCGGCGACGTGCTCGACGACCCGGCGGTCGGCGACTACGCGGCGATCGGCCGCCGTCTCCGCGCGCTCGGTCGCCCCGTCGTCGCCTGCCCCGGGAATCACGACGACCGAGCCGGGTTCCGGGCGCTCCTCGACCTCCCCGCCGGCGACGGGCCGGTCGACTCGCTCCTCGTCGCGGGCGGCGTCACGGTCGTCGCCTGCGACACCTCCGTGCCCGGCGCGCCCCACGGCCGGCTCGAGGAGTCGACGCTCCGCCGGCTCGCAGCAGCGCTTGCGGACGCCGGCGATGGGCCGATCCTGATCGGGCTCCACCATGTGCCGGTCGCGCTCGACCTCCCGCTCGTCGACCGGATCGGGCTCCGTGAGCAGGCAGGGCTCGAGCGGCTCGTCCGCGGCGCGAGCGGCGTCGTCGGCGTCGTCTGCGGGCACGCCCACACGGCGGCGGCGACGACCTTCGCGGGCGTCCCGCTCGTCGTCGCGCCCGCGGTGTCGTCGACGCTCCTCCACGCCGTCGAGAGTGGGGCGGAGGACGTGTTCGATCGGGAGCAGCCTCCCGGGTTCGTCCTCCACGTCGTCGACGGCGGCCGGCTCACGAGCCACGTCCGCTGGGCTCCGACCGCGTGACCCGGGCGGAGCCGCGCGTCGTCGCGCTGTCGACGGGCGCCGACGCGCGCATCCGCAACGAGGGCGCCCGGGTCGCTGCGGTCCTCGTCAACGGCGGCACCGCCAAGCCGGTGCCCGGCACGTGGAGCGCGACGAGCGAGCTGCTCGCGTCGCAGCTCGCCCCCGCGCGGCCCGACGTCGCGTTCGTCGAGGTCCGCTACCGGGTGAAGTCGTGGAACGAGCTCCCCTCCTGCGTCGAAGACGCGTCCTCGGCACTCGCCCTGGTCTCTGACATCGGGGTGGATCGCGCGCTGATGGTCGGCTTCTCGATGGGCGGCGCCGTCTCCGTCGGCGTCGCGGGGCATGCTGTCGTCGACGCGGTGCTCGGTCTGGCTCCGTGGCTGCCCGATCGGCTTCCCGTCGACACGCTCGCCGGCAAGCGACTCGACGTCGTGCACGGATCGTGGGATCGGTACCTCCCCGGCATCCCGGGCGTCAGTCCCGCGAGCTCACGGCGGGGCTTCGAGCGGGCGCTCCAGGCGGGCGCGCACGGGACGTACGCGCTGATCGATCGCGCACTCCACGGGGCGGCGCTGCGGCGCCCGTCGGGCAGGCTCCTGCGGCTCCCCGGCTGGCGTGCGTGGGTCGAGGCGACCGCGGCCGCGGTCGGCCGCTTCGCTTCGCAGCCCTGAGCCCTCGCGTGCGTCTCAGATCCGGCGTCGCTCCCGCATCGCGTCGCTCGGCAGGCGCACGTCCCAGACGAGGCCGACGCGCTCGAGCCCGCGGATCAGCCACCAGGAGAGGTCGAGCTGGAGCCGGTCGAGGCCGTGCCGGGCACTCGACGGGAACGCGTGGTGGTTGTTGTGCCACCCCTCGCCGAACGTGAGCGCCGCCACCACCCAGTTGTTCCGGCTCTCGTCGCGGGACGCGTAGGACCGCCGCCCGAACATGTGGCAGATCGAGTTGACCGAGAAGGTCGCGTGCTGGTACGCGAAGATCCGCACGAGCCCGCCCCACACGGCCGCCTGGGCTCCCGCGCCGACGTCGAGCCCGCCCACGAGGTAGCCGACGAGGAAGGGCACCGCGAACGTCAGCGCCACCCACAGCAGGTAGAGGCGGTCGACGGTGCGGATCACGCGGTCGTCGTAGAGGTCGCGGCCGTACTCGCGCCCGCGCTCCATCCCCTTCAGCGTGAAGAGCCAGCCCATGTGCGCGTGGAAGAAGCCGCGCACGGCGCCGAGGACGGTGTCCGCGTGGTCCGCGTGCGGCGAGTGCGGGTCGCCGGGCCGGTCGGAGAGCGCGTGGTGCTTGCGGTGGTCCGTGACCCACTGCGTCAGCGGTCCCTGCATCGCCATGCAGCCGAGGACGGCGAAGACGGCGCGGACGGCAGGATTGCAGGCGAAGCTCCGGTGCGTGAAGAGCCGATGAAAGCCGACCGTGATCCCGAGCCCGCAGGCGACGTAGAGCGCCGCGAAGACGGCGACGTCGACCCAGGACAGCGCGACGCCCCAGAGCACGCCGCAGGCTGAGAGCAGGCCGAGCGGCGGAACGGCGACGGCGAGGACGGTGACCACCTGCGACGCCCGGCTCGTGCGGTCGCGTACGGTCGCGACCCGCGGGGCGTCGGGTGCGAGCTCGGTCAACCGGCGGGCTCCTCGTTCCGAATCACGAGACGATGAAGATAGCCATTGTCGGAAGCGGCATCGCCGGTCTAGGGGCCGCCTATGTGCTCTCCCGCGGCCACGAGGTCGAGGTGTTCGAGGCTGCCCCCCGGATCGGCGGGCACGTCAACACGATCGACGTCGGCACGCACCCCGTCGACACCGGGTTCATCGTCCACACGCCCCGCACGTATCCGCTGCTGACCCGACTCTTCGCGGAGCTCGGCGTGGCGACGCAGGAGTCGGTGATGTCTTTCTCGGTCGAATGCGGATGCGGAGTCGCCTGGTCGAGCCGCCGCCCGCTGCGGGCCGGCCGGCTCCTCGGCGAGATCGTCCGGTTCCTGCGGACTGCGGGCGACGCCGACGCCGGCGGCCGGTCGTTCGACCGCTTCGTCGCCGAGGAGGGCTACTCGGACGCGTTTCGATGGCACTACGTCGTGCCGATGACCTCGGCGCTCTGGTCGGCGGCCCCCGAGGACGCGCTCGCGTTCCCCGCCTCGTACGCGATCGACTTCTTCGCGAACCACGGGATGCTCGGCCTTCGCCGCCACCGCTGGCGCACCGTCGTCGGCGGCAGCCGGGCCTACGTCGCGGCGCTGCTCGCGCGCCTTCCCGGTCCCGTCCACGCTGCGACCCCGG
>VGCB01000412.1 GCA_016870235.1 Actinomycetota bacterium
CGCCGTCCGAACGTGTGCCTCGCGAGTCCGTTCGCAACCGAACGATCGACGGACGGCGCCGTGATCAACCTCGAGCTCAAGGTGCGCGACGGCGACCCGAGCGCCACCGTCGTCGCCTGCCGCCGGCTCGGGGCGCGCGACGAAGGCATGCTGCGGCAGCGCGACACCTACTTCGCGGTCGCCTCCGGCCGGCTCAAGCTGCGGGAGGATCTCGTCGCGGGGTCGGCCGAGCTCGTGTCCTACCGCCGGCCGGCGACCGAGGGCGTGCGCGTCAGCGTCTACGAGCGCGTCCCGATCGACGCCTCCGGCCCGCTCGCAACGCTCCTCGCGAGCGCGCTCGGCGTGATCGGCGTCGTCGAGAAGCGACGGCACCTCTTCCTCTTCGAGCACGTCCGGATCCATCTCGACGACGTCGAGGGCCTCGGCGCGTTCGTCGAGCTCGAGGCAGTGCTCCCGGAGGGAACGGAGGTCCCGGCCGAGGAAGCGACGCTCGCGCGGGTGATGCGGGCGCTCGACCTCGACACGCGACCCGCGATCGCGACCGGATACCTCGAACTGCTGACGGGCTGATCGCGAGCAGCCGGCCGGTCAGCCGGCCGCGGGCCGCGGGCCCTGGAGGGGCTCGATCGCGGGCTTCCGCATCGACTCGAAGATCAGCCGCGTCTCCACGTGCTCGACCTCGGGCCGTGCGGTCAGCTCGTCGAGGACGAGGAGCCGCAGGTGCTCCGTGTCGGCGACCGCGACGTGCATCAGGTAGTCGTCCGCGCCCGTGACGTGGAAGACGGTCAGCGACTCGGGCAGCGCCAGCAGGTGCCGGTGAAGCTCGTCGATCAGATGGCGTGTGTGCACGCGCAGGCGGATGGCGATCAGCGCCTGGGTCGTCCGGCCGAGCAGCGTCGGGTCGACGTCGGCGTGGAAGCCGCGGATCACCCCGCGCTCGCGGAGCCGCCGCACGCGCTCGAGGCAGCTCGACGGCGCGAGCCGTACCCGTGCCGCCAGCTCCTTGTTCGAGATCCGCGCATCGTTCTGCAGAGCGAGCAGGATCTCGTGGTCGATTCGGTCGAGAGGAATCTGTCGCGGGCTCGACCGAACGTTGTCCGGAAAGCTTGTCACCGTGCCGACAGGAGCCTACACTCCGCCCAGGGTGGAGGCAAGAACACGAGCGGGAACGACAGGCGCTGCTCGCGCACGTGGACGCGCCGTGGACGCGCAACGGTGAGAACGCCGCCCGCATTGCCGTCGCGGCTCGAGGTGCTGCCCTTCGCGTCCGCGGAGCCGCAGCTCGAGACGCTCGCTGCCGGGACGTCGATCGCCGTCACCGTCTCGCCGAAGCACGGCGTCGACCACACGCTCGACTTCGCGGAGCCGTGGGTCGCCCGGGGGCTCGACGTCGTGCCGCACATCGCCGCTCGCATGGTCGCCGATCCGGGTCACGCGGATCGGGTCGCCGAGCGGATCCGCGGCGCGGGGTTCCGCGAGGTCTTCGTCATCGGAGGCGACCAGACGCCGCCGCTCGGGCCGTACGACTCGGCCGGGTCGCTGCTCGAAAGGCTCACCCCGCTCCTCCCCGGCGTCCGCGTCGGGATCGCAGGCTATCCGGAAGGACACCCGATCGTCCCCGACGACGTCCTCACCGACGCACTCGCCGCCAAGAGCCCGGTCGCGTCGGCGATCGTGACGCAGCTCTGCTTCGACAGCACGACGATCGTCGACTGGGTGCGGGAGATCCGGGAGGCCGGGATCCGGGTGCCCGTCCTCGTGGGGATCCCGGGCGTCGTCGACCGGCGCAAGCTCCTCGAGCTCGCGACGCGCGTCGGCGTCGGCGCGTCGACCCGCTACCTCCGCAAGAACCTGAAGGCGTCCGCGAAGCTCCTCCTCCACTCCACCTACGAGCCGGCGAGCCTCGTCGACGAGCTGCAGCGCGCAGCCGTCGACCCGTCGCTCGCGATCGCGGGCTTCCACGTCTTCACGTTCAACCAGGTCACGTCGACGCTTCCAACTCTTCATCCCTGCCCCCTTCCGTGGAAGAACGAACGTATCCGAGCGCCCACCACGCCTCCCGACGATCATCGCATGGGCGCGAAGGAACCGCAAGACGCCGACCCGCGGAGTGCTCCCGGGAAGCCGCCGTGGCAAGGCACACTGAGTCGACGATGACAGGACGAGCCCTTGACCGGCGTCGGCGCAGGGACGTCGCGGCAACCCCGAAGATCGCGGTCGACGACGAGCTCGTCGAGACGGAGACGGCGTTCCCGGCGGCGGCGGAGGCGCGGCTGCTCATCCTCGCGTGCGGAGCGATCGCGCGCGAGGTGCTCGCGGTCGTGCGACTGAACGGCTGGGAGCACGTCGACGTCCGCTGCCTGCCCGCGAAGCTCCACTCGACCCCCGACCGCATCCCGGCGGCGGTCGACCGGAAGCTGGCGGAGGTGGCAGGCGCCTACGAGCGGGTGTACGTGGCGTACGCCGACTGCGGCACCGCGGGCGCGCTCGACCGCGTGCTCGAGCGGCACGGCGTCGAGCGTCTTCCCGGCGCGCACTGCTACGGGTTCTTCGCCGGCTCGAACGCCTGGCTCGCGATGCACGACGACGAGCCCGGCACCTTCTACCTCACCGACTTCCTGGCACGGCACTTCGAGGCGCTCGTGATCCGCGGTCTCGGGCTCGACCGACACCCGGAGCTCCTCCCGATGCTCTTCGGGAACTACGTGCGCGTCCTGTACCTCGCCCAGAGCGACGATCCCGACCTGCTCGCCCGCGCCCGCGCCGCCGCCGACCGGCTCGGCCTCGGCTTCGCCCACCGACGCACGGGGCTCGGCGAGCTGCAGCCGTCGCTCGAGCGCTTCGTCCGCTGAGAAGCTCTGACACAACGACCACGCGCTGGCTGGGCGTGATGGGCGAGCGCGATGCGAGGACGCAGGAGCGCTCGTAGCCTGCTGCTACGGGCGCGACCGAGGACGACGCAGCGCGCCGCCCAGAACGACCAGACGGCCCGTGCTCATTCTGTTGGAGCTTCTGAGCCCCGCTTACCAGTCCGTCGGCGACTCGGCGACCTCCGCCGCCGCCCGGTACGGCGCCTCCTCCCGGCGGATCAGGTCGGGGTTGACGCCGCGCGCGTGCACAAGCTCGAGGGTCAGCGACTGCAGCCCCGCCGCGCCCGCGAGCACGGCGGCGAGCGTCGGGTGGAGATCGTCTGCATGCGGGAGCACGATCCGTCCGGCGGGCGAGAGCTCCGCGGCCAGCCGGCTCGCGAACCAGGGGGTGAGGAGCGCCGCGACCGGGATCCCGATCGCGCCGGCGGCGCGCGCGAGAGGCTCG
>VGCB01000413.1 GCA_016870235.1 Actinomycetota bacterium
AGCTCGCCGGGATCGCAGGTGGCGATGCCGAGCTCCGCGGGATCGACGACGCGGTCGCGGACGGTGCCGTCGACGACCTCGGAGACGGCGTTCGGGCCCGCCGGCGACAGCTCGTCGACGCCGGCGAAGCCGTGGACGACGAAGGCGCGGCGGGCGCCGAGCTCGGCCAGCACCTCCGCGAGCGGACGGACGAGCGCGGGTGAGAAGACGCCGACGACCTGCGCCCGCGCTCCCGCCGGGTTCGTCAGCGGGCCGAGGACGTTGAAGACCGTGCGAGTTCCCAGCTCGCGGCGGACGGGCGCGGCATGCCGCATCGCCGGGTGGTGCGACTGCGCGAACATGAAGCCGAAGCCGAGCTCGTCGATCGAGGCGGCGATGCGCTCGGGCGGGAGGTCGAGCGCGAAGCCGAGCGCCTCGAGGACGTCTGCGGAGCCGGACGCCGACGACATCGCGCGGTTCCCGTGCTTGGCGACGCCGGCACCGGCGGCCGCGGCGACGAGGGCGGCAGCCGTGGAGATGTTGAACGTGTGGGCTCCGTCGCCGCCGGTGCCCGCCGTGTCGACGAGATCCGTGCGCGTGGGGCGGACAGGCAGGACGTGCGCGCGCATCCCCTCCGCACAGCCGGCGATCTCGTCGACGGTCTCGCCCCTGGCGCGGAGCGCGACGAGGAAGCCCGCGATCTGGACCGGCGTCGCCTCGCCGGCCATGATCGCGCCCATCACCTCGCGCGCCTCGCCGCGCGAGAGGTTTCGGCCGTCGAGCAGGGTCGCGATCGCCTCGCGGATCATCCGAGCAGGTTCTCCATCAACCTCGGCCCCTCCGGCGTCAGGACCGACTCGGGGTGGAACTGGACGCCCTCGACCGGAAAGGTGCGATGCCGGACTCCCATCACCTCGCCGTCGGCCGTGCGGGCCGTGATCTCGAGCTCCGGCGGCACCCGGGTCGCGGCGAGCGAGTGATAGCGGCCGACGTCGATCTCCTCCGGCAGGCCGCGGAAGAGGCCGCCGCCGTCGTGGCGGATCCGGCTCGCCTTGCCGTGGAGGAGGGCCTTCGCCGGGCCGACCTCGCCGCCGAACGCCTCCACGATCGCCTGGTGACCGAGGCAGACGCCGAGCGTCGGCACGGTGGGGGCGAGGCGCCGAATGACCTCGATCGAGATGCCCGCATCCGAGGGGCGGCCGGGACCGGGGGAGACGACGACGCGGTCCGGCCGGAGGGCCGCGGCCTCGTCGACCGTGATCGCGTCGTTGCGATGGACGACCACCTCGGCGCCGAGCTCCTCGAGCAGATGGAGGAGGTTGTAGGTGAAGGAGTCGTAGTTGTCTATCATGAGAACAAACACTACGGCTCCCGTCGGACGGCGGTCGCGAGACGGTGCCGTCTGGCTGAAGCCAGACGGGGGTGGGGAGGGCTTCCGATGGCGGCGTTCGTCGTCCGGTGCGGGTGCCGTCTGGCTGAAGTCGGACGGGGGTGGGGAAGATTCAGGCGGGCCGGGCTCATCGTCCGAGCTCCTCCTCGGCGAGGTCGATCGCCGCCTCGAGAGCGGCGAGCTTGCGGAGGCACTCCTCGTGCTCGGCGGTGGGATCCGAGTCGGCGACGACGCCGGCCCCGGCCTGGAGGTGCGCGACGCCGTCGCGCAGGACGATCGAGCGCAGCGTGATGCAGGCGTCCATCGTCCCGCCCGGCAGGGCGTAGAGCACCGCGCCCGCGTACGGGCCCCGCCGACGGCCTTCGAGCTCCGAGATGAGCTGCATCGCCCGCACCTTCGGCGCGCCGGAGACCGTCCCCGCCGGGAAGCACGCGCGCAGCACGTCGAACGGCGAGACGCCGTCGCGCAGCGTCCCCTCCACCTCCGACACCAGGTGCGAGACGTGGGAGAACCGCTCCACGTCCATGAACCGCGAGACGCGGACGGTGCCGCCTCTGCAGACGCGAGAGAGGTCGTTGCGGCCGAGATCGACGAGCATCACGTGCTCGGCCCGGTCCTTCTCGGAGGACAGCAGGCGCTGGGCGTCGCCATCGGTGGGCGCGGTCGTCCCGGCGATCGGGCAGAGGCTCGCGCGGCCGTCGCGCGTCGCGACCAGGCGCTCGGGCGAGGAGCAGACGAGCGCCACCTCCTCGAGCTCGAGCAGCACGAGATACGGCGACGGGTTGACTCGGCGCAGCGCGCGGTAGAGATCGACGGCCGAAGCCGACGTCGGGCGCTCCGCGCGCTGGGAGGGGACGACCTGGAAGACGTCGCCGGCGACGATGTGCTCCTTGCAGCGGCGCACCATCTCCTCGAAGCAGGCCTGGCTCGGGAAGCGCTCGATCGGGCCGGCCGTGCCCCGCCGCTCGCGGTGCCACGGGACGCCGGCCTCGAGGCGGCCGCGGACCTCCTCCGGGTCGCCGGCGAGGATCTCGGCGACGCCGGCGCCGTGATCGAACCGAACGAGCGTGTCGCAGACGATCAACCGGCTCTCGGGGACGTCCAGGCCCTCGCCGGGCAGCAGCACCGTCGGCTCGATCGCGACCACGTGGTCGTAGGCGAGGTAGCCGACGACGGGCTGGTGGATGCCCTCCGCCTCCTCGAAGGTCACGACACGCGTGCCAGTGCCCATCCACGAGCTCTGCCCGAGCCGGCCGCGCTCGACCGACTCGAGCAGGAAGGCCGCACGGCCGCCGGCCCGCAGGCGGAGGTACGCCCCGAGCGGTGTCAGCAGGTCGGTGTTGATCGTGGCCGTCATGCTCTCGAAACGACACGGGCCTCGTGTGAGGCCCGGGGCGAAGCGGTCGTGAGCGCGCGGATCAGCGCACGCGTCCGCTCCCTCCGCCGCGCCACCACCATCCTGACCTCTTCGAGACGTTCGTCATCGAGACGGAGGGTAGCTGCTTTGCTGCTGCGAACGGCGCCAACGGCGCCGGCGGCGCCGAGGCGGCCTATGATCGCCACCGTGAGATCGGTGATCGTTGCCGCGGTGCGAACGCCCTTCGGGAGGCTCGGAGGCGGGCTCGCGCAGCACCCTGCGACGGAGCTGGGAGCGATCGCGATCGCGGGTGCGCTCGGCCGTGCCGGTGTCGACCCGGAGCGGGTCGGATACGTCGTCATGGGCCAGGTGCTCCAGGCGGGCGCAGGCCAGGCGCCGGCGCGCCAGGCGGCGGTGAGCGCCGGAATTCCGAAGGAGGTGCCGGCCGACACGATCAACAAGGTGTGCGCGTCGTCCGTCCGGGCGGTCGAGATCGCCGACTTGATGATCCGGGCGGAAGAGCATGACGTGGTCGTCGCGGGGGGGCATGGAGTCGATGTCGAACGCGCCGTACCTGCTGCCCGG
>VGCB01000414.1 GCA_016870235.1 Actinomycetota bacterium
CGCAGGCTCGCGCGTCTGCTGGGGTGGCAGGACCGAGGTAGCAGACGCGCGAGCCTGCGGATCCTGAAGCCGGGAACCTGCGGTTCCCTGGGACCCCTCCCTTGCGATCGAGTCTGGCACCGTGCCCCACGGCCTCCGCGTCTGGCTTCAGCCAGACGCGTCTGCAGGAACACGGAAGTCTCCGCGGGACCAGGCTTCGGCGCTCTGACGCCTTGGTGAACGACGGCGTCCGTGGGGTCGCGTCTGGCTGAAGCCAGACGCGGAAGGGGCGAGGTGAAGGATCCGAGTGCAGGAGGGGTTCCCAAGGGGAACCCCGTTCCCCTGGCTTCAGGAAACGAATCGCTCGATCCGAGCCCCAGCCCTATTCGAGCGGGGCCGTGTTCTCGCGCGTCTGGTACGTCGGTCCTTCACCCACCAGACGCGCGAGAACACGGCCAGGCACGCAACCAACACAGCACGCGCGAGAACACGGCCAGGCAGGCAATCAACACAGCACGGCCAGGCATGCGACGAACATGCGAGATCCCGCCAATGCGCTAGGTGATCAGCTCGGCTTCCAAGGCGTACCTGACCAACTCGGCATTCGAGCGCACTCCGAGCTTCTCGAGGACGCGGGCGCGGTAGGTGGACACCGTCTTGACGCTGAGTGCGAGCTCGCCGGCGATCTCGGTGGTGGTGCGGCCCTGGGCGAGGCGGAGGAAGACTTCGAACTCCCGTTGCGAGAGGGACTCGTGGGAGGGCCGTGACGCGTCCCGCATGACGTACGCGGCGAGCGCTTCGGCGACGTCGGGTGCGATGAACCGGCGTCCGCTCGCGACGGTGCGGATGGCGTCGAGCACGCGGTTCGGCGGCGCGGACTTGCTCAGGTAGCCGGCTGCTCCCTCGCGTAGCGCGCGCACCGCGTACACCTGCTCCGCGTGCATGCTGAAGACGAGGATCCCGACGCGGCGGTTGATGCGGACGATCTCGCGCAGCGCCTCGATCCCGCCGATTCCGGGCATCTGGAGGTCGAGCAGCGCCACGTCGAAGGCGTCTTCCAGGGCACGGGCGAGAAGCTCCTCGCCCGTGCTCGCCTCACCGACGATCCGGATGTCGGGGGTCGTCTCGAGCAGCCGCTTGATCCCCTCGCGGACGATTGCGTGGTCGTCCACGATCAGGACGCGGATCAACGACGGCTCCTCCGGCTCCATCGCGCTGTCAGGTGACGGGAGCTTCGGGGACGAGGCTCTCGCGCTCCGCCAGGCGCTCCTGGATCCGCCAGCGGCCGTCGGCGCACCGCACGAGCACGTCGCGATAGCGCCCGAAGCTTCGCAGGAACGGCCCGGACGGCCCGTCGTCGATGCGGGTGAAGTAGCTGTCGGCGGTCGCGCAGTCGCCCTCGACGCGGATGCGGGGCTCGACGAGGAAGTGCTTGTGGAAGGCCTGCGGTGCGTGCGAGTGCTCGTCGAACGCGACGCCGATCTCGTCGTGGCCGGTCAGCGTCGCATGCGGCCAGCGGAGGATCGCGGAGGGCGTGAAGCAGTCGAGCCAGACGTTGCGCTCCCCGTAGTCGATCGAATGCCCGTACGCGTAGAGCGTGTCGAGGATCGCGCGCTCGTCCTCGAGCCGCCCGAGGCGGGCGTCGAGACCGGAGTCCACCTAGCCGTCTCCCCGGCGTCCCCGGCGCGTCCGCTCCGCGTAGAGGAGGTCGATGACGACGTGCACCTGGCGCCGTTCCTCGGAGACCTCGCGCTCGTCCGCGGTGAGCTTGTCGACGAGCTCGGTCGACCCGTCGGAGGTCACGGCCCCGCCCGAGCGGAGGAAGTCCAGCCGGTCCTGGACGCGCCGTCGCCGGTCGGAGATCCGGCGCTCCTCCTTGAGCGCGCCGTTGATCAGTTCGCCGATCTCGCGCTCGGTGAGCGACGGCAGGTCGGAGGGGATGTCGAGCGCCATGAGCGAACTGTCGCACAAACGGCGGATCTCCCTGCGTCCGACCGCTACCCGCCCGGCTCGGGTGCCTGTCGCAGGCGACGCGGGAGCTCGGCCGACTGCAGGACGACGGCGAGCAGCACGATAGCCCCGCCCGCGAGGGTTGCCGTGCCGGGGCGCTCCGCGTACGCCGCCCATACCCAGAGCGGCCCGAGCACGACCTCGAGCAGCGAGATGATCGCGACCTCCGCCGGCGGCAGGAGCCTCGCTCCGATCGTGAGGAGGACGAGCCCGAGCCCGATCTGGCCGCCGCCGAGGACGGCGGTGAGGAGCAGGTCGCGTCCTCCGACCGAGCCAGGGTGCGAGAGCGGTGCGAACGCGACGAAGACGATGACCTGCGAGACGCAGACGGCGGGGATCATCGAGATGTCGCGCCGGTGCCGGGTGAGGACGACGACGCCGGCGAACGCGAACGACATCACGAAGGCGATCCCGTGGCCGAGGGCGGATCCCGAGCCGGGGCCTCCCACCATCACGACGATCCCGACGATGGCGACGAGGATCGCGAGCCACGTCTTCCGATCGACCCGCTCCCGCAGGAGCACCCAGCCGAGCAGCGCCGCGATGAACGGAGAGACCGCCTGCATGAACAGGACGTTCGCGACGGTGGAGTGGTTGAGCGCGTAGAGGAAGGCGGCCGACGACACGGCCATCAGCGCGGCGATGCCGACCCCCGACCGCCCCATCGAGAGGAACGACTGCCGGACGCGGCCCCGCTCGGTGACGAGCGAGAGCAGGAAGAGGGTCAGCGCCGCGAACAGCGCCCGGCAGGCGACCTGCGTCGCCGCGTCGGTCTCGAGCGTCCGCTGGATCACGCCGGCGCTCGACCAGGCGAAGGCCGCGACGAGCATGACGAGCCTGCCTTCGCGACGCCGGTCGCCTCCGCTCATGGTCCTTCCTCGCACCTGCAGTCCACGGGGCAACGCTACTGCGCTGCACCCGCATCCGCCTCGGCTCCCGACTACCCTGCCGGGCGTGGAGATGCTGGACGAGCTGATGCGGAAGGCGATCCTCGGCGCCGCCGAGAGCCCGACCCTGCGGCGCCTCGTCCGCCGTCACGGGATGCGGCTCGGCGCCGGCCGGTTCGTCGCGGGCGAGTCGCTCGACCAGGCGGTCGGCGTCCACCGGCGCCTGAACGGGCAGGGGCTGCGAACGAACACGACGCTCCTCGGGGAAGGGATCCGCGACGAGGCCGAGGCGGCCGCCGTGACCGCCACGTACGGCGAGGTGCTCCGCCGGCTGCGCCGGGAGGGGCTGCGGACGAACATCGCGCTCAAGCTCACGCACCTCGGGCTCGGCCTCGACGAGGAGCTCGCCTACCGGAACCTCCG
>VGCB01000415.1 GCA_016870235.1 Actinomycetota bacterium
CCAGCGCGACGAGAGACGCTCCTGCAGCGTCACGAGGCCGTTGAGGGCGACGCCGACGACCATGATCAGGACGAGTGCCGCGAACATGCCCGTGCTGTCGAGGAACTCCGCCGAGCCCTTGAGGATGTGACCGAGCCCCTTCGTCGAGATCAGGATCTCGGCGAAGATCGCCGCTCGTAGACCGAAGGGGACAGCGGTCTTGAGCCCCGTCGAGACGAACAGGAGGATCGAGGGAAGCGTGACCATGGGGATCACGTGTCGTGAGCGCGCCCCCATCACGCGGAGCGTGTTGACGAGATCCTCGTTCACCTGGCGGAGGCCCTCGAAGACGCTGAAGAACATGATGAAGAACACGACGACGGCGACGAGGATGATCTTCGGGGTCATGTAGATGCCGAACCAGAGCACGTAGAGCGGAGCGATCGCGAGCTGGGGGAAGCTGTAGCCGAGGGTGATGAAGGGCCTGAAGATGTCCGCTGCCGTCCGATCGAGCCCGAGCAGGAAGGCGACGAGCACACCGGCGGCGGTGCCTGCGGCAACGCCGATGACGAGCTCGAGCGCCGTCGTGCCGACGTCGCCCCACAAGGTGCCGGAGGCGGCGATGTCCCAGAGGCGGCCCGCGATCGCCGACGGCTCGCTCGTCCAGAGGGGGTCGATCGCGGTCGACGCGAGGAGCTCCCAGAGTCCGAGGATCGCGGCGAGGAGCGCCACGCGGTAGGCGACGATGCGCCAGCGGTCCGTCACGACGCGCTCGTCAACCGTGCGCCCGCCGCGGCCGGACGTCCGGGGCGAAGGCGGCGGAGGTGCCCGAGCGTCCGTCCCGTGATGAGCTGGACGGCGATGAGCCCCAGGAACATCATCAGCACAGCGCCCGCGAGGACACCCGTCATGTCGAAGGCGTTGCTCGCCGAGACGATGACGAACCCGAGTCCTTCGCTACCGACGAGCATGTCGCCGAGGAGCGACGCGAGCAGGGCGAGCGGCACCGCGATGGCGACTCCGGCCGCCACGTAGGCGCCGAGCGCGGGAAGAACGGCGTAACGGAGGACCTGGACGCGCGAGGCACCCATCACCTTCACGGCCGCGACGAGATCGGGATCAGCCGCGCGTGACCCGGCCATCGCACTGAAGTACAGCGGGAAGAACACCATGCTCGCGACGACCGCGATCTTCGGGCGCGAGTCGATGCCGAACCAGAGGACGAAGAGCGGGAACACCGCGATCTGAGGGATCGAGTACACGGCGGAGACGAACGGCTCCACGACCCGGCCGCCAAGCCGCCACTGACCGAAGAGGACTCCCAGCATCACGCCACCGGCGGCGCCGAGCGCGAGGCCCATCGCCGCGTGCTTGAGCGTCGACCACACGTGGCCGTAGATCGCGCTCTCGCCGAGCCAGTCGACGAGCCGTTCCGCGACGCTCACGGGGTCGCTGATCCACGACGACGAGACGAGACGGTCGGATGCAAGCCACCAGGCAAGAACGAGGAGGGCTGCGATCGTGATCTGCGCGACCATGATGAGCGCACGGCGGCGCGAGAGCAGCCGCGGCACTCCGGGAACGGCTCGGACAGCGTCCGCGATCTCGGTCAAACGACGACCTCCCCGCGGAGCGTGTCCCACAGCTCCTCGTAGAGCGCCGCGAACTGCGGGGTCGTCCGCAGAGCGGAGATGTCCCGCGGCCGCGGGATGTCGATGGGCACGACCTTCGCGATCCGGGCGGGGCGGCGGGTGAACACGACGACGCGATCGGCGAGGCTGACCGCCTCGCCAAGGTCGTGCGTCACGTACATCACGGTCTTGCGGCTCCGTTCCCAGATCCGCATCAGCTCTTCCTGGACGAGCAGCTTGAGCATCGGGTCGAGCGAGCCGAACGGCTCGTCCATGAGCAGCGTCTCCGGCTCGTAGACCAGTGTCCGTGCGAGCTGAACGCGCTTCCGCATCCCTCCCGAGAGCTGGTTCGGGTAGTGGGACTCGAAGCCGGTGAGACCCACCATCTCGATCACCTGCTCGATCGCCGCGCGTCGATCGGCGCGGGGTGTTCGCCTGATCTCGAGCGGGACGGAGATGTTGTCGGCCACGGTGCGCCAGGGCAGCAGGGTCTCCGTCTGGGTCATGTAGCCGACGCGCGTGTTGACACGGTCGATGGTGTCGGCGTCGTAGCGGATCGTCCCGCTCGTCGGCGCCATCAGGCCGCTGACCATGTTGAGGAGCGTCGACTTCCCGCAGCCACTGGGGCCGATGAGAACGACGAACTCCCCCTGGTCGACCGCGAACGTGGCGTCTCGCACAGCCTCGACGGGCCCGAAGCTCTTGCAGACCGTGTCGATCTCGATGAGGGGTGTGGCTCCCCGGCTCTGCTCCGTTGCCAGGGAGCCCCCCTCGTTGCCGGCCGCGACGGACTTCGCTGTCACCGTCGTCGATGACCTCCTACTTCTTCTTCGCGGCGTCGGGCTTCCACGGGCCGATGCTGATCCCGACCTGCGAGGCGGCCTTCTCGGTCGGGCCGGCGTTGGTGGCGGTGGCGATCGTCGACTGCACTGCCTTGCCCGTGTTGTTGCTCGCGATCGAGAGCGCCTTCAGATAGCCCTTCTGCGTGAATCGCATCCCGGCTGTCCAGCTCTTGTAGTCGGCGTCGAACGCCGCCTTGAACGCAACGGGATCGACAGCGAGCTGTGGAAGCGCGCGGGCAGCGATCTGCGAGGCGGCGTCCGGGAACTTGAGCGTGTAGTTCCAGGCCTTGATCATCGCACGAAGGAACGCCTCGACCGTGTCGGGATGGTCGCGCAGGAAGTCCGATGTTGTCACCCAGCCTGACCAGTTGACGCCGTTCCACATCGGCGCGTCGCGGAAGTCGGCGAGGATACCGCCCGAGGTATGGGTCAGCGGCGGGATCCAGAAGAACGCGTCGATCTGCCCCTGCTTGAACGCCGAGACCTGCGCCGGGCCCGAGCCGAGATTGACGGTCGTGACGTCCTTCCCGGGCTCGAGACCGTAGTTCCTGAACGTGAGCAGCGCGACCGTCGTGGTGGTAGAGCCGGGAGCGCCCAGTCCGACCTTCGCGCCGCGGAGGGCCTTGATCTTCGCTTCGAACGACGAGTTGGCCGTGATCCCCGCCTTCTGCGCCCAGGCCTCGGAGATGACGCCGAACTCGGTCGGCCCCTTCGCCGTGTTGGTAAGGCCGACGATCCCGAGCTTCCGCTCGTCGGCAAGCGCGAGCTCCTGGATCCCGAGGCTCGTCACGTCGATCGATCGGCTCGCGAGGGCGGCCGCGATCGCGGT
>VGCB01000416.1 GCA_016870235.1 Actinomycetota bacterium
CACCCGTACCTCCTCTTGCCACGTCGGTTGACGTGCGAGGAATCGTAGGGGAGCGTCTGCTCGCTGGCGCGTTGACATGACCCGCGCCCGGCCGTACATTCTCCGACCAGTCGGGGCGCGCAGCCGGAGCGGGCGGCTCGCCGCCGTCCACCCGCAGCCATGCGATCCTCCCTGCGCACGCCCGCCGGGCTCGACCTCAGAGTCGCGAGCGGGCTTCTCGTCCTCTACGTCGCCTGGGGCACGACGTACCTCGGCATGCGTGTGGTCGTGCGCACGATCCCGCCGCTTCTCGGCGCGTCGCTGCGTTTCGCGCTCGCGGGCGCGATCCTCCTGCTGCTCCTCGCGGCACGCGACGGCTGGCGGTCGCTCCGGCTGGGAAGGAGGGAGCTGCTCCTCCTCGCGGCGACGGGAGCGCTCGTCCCGGGGATCGGGAACGGCCTCAATCAGATCGCGGTCGACCACGCGACCTCCGTCATGGTGGCGCTTCTCAACGCGACGGTCACGCTCTGGGTCGTGCTCCTGCGTTGGCTCGGTCGGGCGAGGCCGCACGGGCTCACGCTGGGGGCGGTCGGGGTCGGGTTCGGCGGTGTCGCCCTCGTGCTCCTCCCCGGTCGAGAGGTCGACGCGGACGCCGTCGGGATCGTGCTCGCCCTCTGCGCGAGCTTCGCCTGGGCCGCAGGGTCGATCGCCTCGTCGCTCCTCGTCCGCGGGATCCCGCCGCTCGTCGCCGTCGGCTTCCAGATGCTGGTGGGTGCGTTTGTGCAGGCGCTCGCCGGGATCGCCGCCGGAGAGCTCGACGACTTCCAGCCGGCGGACTTCTCGCTCGCCTCGCTCTCGGCGCTCGCCTATCTGATCACGATCGGCGGGTTCCTCTCCTACAGCGTCTACGCGTGGCTGCTGCAGAACGCGCGGGTGTCGCAGGTCGCGACGTACGCGTTCGTGAACCCGATCGTCGCGGTGCTCCTCGGCTGGGCCATCCTCGGCGAGACGCTCGCGTGGGCGAGCGTCGTCGGCGCGCTCGTGGTCGTCGCGGCCGTCGCCGTGATCGTGCGCAAGGAGGCGTGAGAACCGAGGGCTATCTGTGGTAGCGCGCCACGATCTCCGCCCGGCCGATCGCGTTCGCGAAGAGGTTGAAGCCGAGGAACGCCGGGCTCGCGTCCTCGCCGAGGCCGAGGCTCTCGACCCCGACCGCGTGCACGGTGAACACGTAGCGGTGCTCGCGCCCCTCCGGCGGGGCCGAGCCGAGGTAGCCGGCCATGCCGGCGTCGTTTCGCAGCGTCACTGCGCCCATCGGCAGGTCGGACGAGCCGGGCGTGCCTGCGCCGGCCGGCAGCGAGGTCACCGACGCGGGGATGTCGAACACCGCCCAGTGCCAGAAGCCGCTGCCCGTCGGTGCGTCCGGGTCGAACATCGTCACCGCGTAGCTCTTCGTTCCCTCGCGCGCGCCCGACCAGCGCAGCGCAGGCGAGCGGTCCTCGCCGCCGGCCCCGAAGATGCCGCTTACCTGCGGCGCCTGAAGGCGCTCGCCCTCGGCGATGTCGTCGCTCTCGAGCGTGAACGTCGCGACCGGCGGGAAGAACGCGAAGGGAAGCGGAGGTGTTGACATCGGCGCCTGCCTTTCTCGGGATGGGTCGTGGCAAGACTACGCGGGCTCCGACAGCGGAGCGTCGCGGCGCTGGCGCCGCCAGGTGGCGCCGGCGACGAGCCCGAGGGCGAGCGTTGGGAGGATGGTGAGGACGCGGTAGAGGAGCACGGCCGCGACGACGCCCGCGTTGTTGCCACCGAAGCCGATGAGTGCCCCCGTGAGCCCCAGCTCGACGACGCCGAGGCCGCCCGGCGTCATCGGAAGCGAGCCGAGGAGCCTGACGAGCGTCCAGGCGGCGAACGCCTCGACGACGGCAACCTCGCCACCCGTGACCTCCAGCGTCCGCAGGCAGACGAAGAGGAGCGCGAAGACTGTCAGCTGGCCGGCCAGCGTCGCGAGCGTGAGCGCGAGCCAGCGCCGGCGGAGCAAACGGATCGCCGAGCCCCGGAACCGCACCAGCGACTCGCCGCCCCAGCCGACTGGACCACGGTGGAAGCGGGCAAGGACCCAGTTGACGAGCTCGGCTGCCCGCGCGCCGGCCCAGCGGGCCGGGCGATCCGCGCTCAGCGCCGTAGCGAAGATCCCGGCAGCCCCGACGAATGCGATCAGGCCGATCAGCGACACGGTCTGAAGCAGCGCGTTGTGCCCGCCCACGGTCGTCAGGAGCGCGAGCCCCACGGCCGGCGCGCCGAGCAGGAAGAGCTGGTTCCAGATCCCGGTCAGCGCGACCGACAGCGCGACGGCGCCCTTCTCGAACCCCCACCCACGGAGCATCGCGAAAGCGAGCGCGACGCCGACGGCCGCACCTCCGGGCGCCAGATAGGTGGACGCGGTCGACGCCTGCGTGAGCGTCAGCGCCCGCATGAACCCGAGCCCCGGCAGCGTCGCCACGAACGGCGGCGCGAAGGTGACGACGTTCGCGACGACGGCGAGCGCGAGGACGCCGAGTTGCGCCCACGTCAGCCCGCGGAGCGTTCCCCAGACATCGCCGTAGTCGGCGATCTTCGGCAGTACGAACGCGAACACGGCCCCGACCACGGCCGCTGCCACGGCGAGGACGATCAGCTTGCGCTTCACGGCGGGTACGGGAGGGGCCGGAGTGGCATCGCGCGTGATCTTCGCAGCACTCTCCGTCGGCCGTGGCAGAATCGGCTCATGGCCGCCACGCCTCATCGCGTCCGCATCGAGTACTGCGTCCCCTGAAGCGCGCTCCCCAACGCCGCCGGTCTGGCGGCGCGCATCCTCGAGGAGTGGGAGGGGGTCGTCGAGGTGCTCGAGCTCGTCCCCGGCCGCGGCGGCATCTTCGACGTCCACGTCGACGGCGAGCTCGTCTTCACGAAGAAGATGCTCGGCCGCTACCCGCAGCCCGACGACGTGATCCCGTTGCTTCGCCCGAAGCTCGGGTAGCGAGCCCGGCTCGGGTCGGCTCAGAAGACGCCGCGGCGGCCGTCGAGCAGCATCGCTGCCGCGACCTCGGGGGGGAACCCGTGGCGCACGAGCGCGAGCGCGTCGAGGTACGCGATCTCCGTCCGGCGCGCGAGTGCCTCCGCCGTCTCGGCGGGGAAGCCGGCGCGCAGGAACGCATCCCGCCGCAACGACAACGCCCGTTCCTCGTCGTCCATGCGCCGACCGTACCGCGGTCGCGGAGGACGCTCGTCCGTGGTTTCCACGGTCGCGCGCGAGCTTCGCGATCTC
>VGCB01000417.1 GCA_016870235.1 Actinomycetota bacterium
CACGGGCGGCGAGCACCAGACGACGCCGCCGCCCGTGCGCTCGACACGGCCGAACCGGGCCGGGAAATGGGAGCAGCCGAGAAGCAGGCCCGACTCCTCGACGCGACCGAGAACGACTCTGCGAGGAAGACCCTCGTCACCGCGTCCGCGGCGACCCCGAGCGCGCGGAGCTCGTCCGGGAGCCGCCCGCCCTCGGGGTCGCCCGCGTCGACGAGCGGCGTCCCGTCACGATCCCGGATCGCGTACGCCCCCATCCGTCACCGCGTGTCGCTGCCGACGAACTCGGCCGGAGACCGCGACCGGACCTCGCCCCACGCCGCGGCCGGGACACGTCCGGGAACATCAGGTCCGCGTCGAGGGTCGGCTTGTCGTCGAGCGCAACGACCTCGTAGCGCCGACGGCGAGGCTCCTGCCGCTCTCGTCCATCGAGCCCGATGCTACGGGCTCGGCGCCCGAACCCTCCCGCCCGCGTCCACCTTCACGCCCTCCTCGTGGAGCCGCTGGCGGACGAGGTACTGGAAGGCAGCCCAGGGCCCGGCCTCGATCTCGATCAGACGGTAGACCTGCCACTCAGACAGCATCATCGGACGCTCCGCCCGGGCGGCGCGCCAGTCGCCCATCGTCGGAAGACGACCGAGCGACCGCGCAAGAGCCGCCCCGTCGGCGACGGCGCGCTCGAGTCGCTCCTCGCCGACGGGGACGTCGAACCCGGCCGCCTTGAGCGCCTGCGCGAGCGAGCCGAACGTCTGCCAGAGGAGCGACTTCGAGGCCATCCGGCCGCGGCGCGCCTCGATGTCGCGGGCGGTGGGAACGCGACCGAGCTCTGCCCCGAGCGCGCGGAGCTGGTCGAGCAGCTCGTCCCTGCTGATGAAGCGTCGCGGCTGGAGCCCTGCTGCCCGCTTGGCGGCGTTCCAGGTGCCGAAGTGCTCGATCACCGTCTGCGGGTGCACCGCGGCGGCCTCGTCGGCCGCGAACTCGCGCATCGTCGGGGATCGCCCGAGCCGGCCGGCCGACGCGCGCAGCTCCTCCAGGATCTCGTCGTCCGTGTACCGGCGGCGAAGCGCCGTGCGGAAGGCGGCGAGGGCCGCCGGATCGATCGCGTCGAGCGCGGGATGACGGCGCCTCGGTCTTCCCATCCTGCAATCACTCTAGAGCGAAATGTGAGAAATGCAAGACGGGCAGAGCGCGAGGGGTCGGCCGGCGCGGGCCGCGGCTGTCGCTAGGCTCGGCGTGATGGAGCCTCTCCTCGCGGTGGAGACGGGCGTGGCGCGCCTCGTCGGGGCGGTCTCGCGCGCGACGGGGCGCGGAGGCGGGACGACGCTTCCGGGGAAGCTGCTCTGGAAGGTCGATCCCGGGGTCATGTCCCGGCTCGCCCGCCGCCTGCCGGAGGGCGTCGTCCTCGTCTCGGCGACGAACGGGAAGACGACGACCGCGGCGATGCTGGCCGGGATCCTCTCGCGCTCCCGGACGCTCGCCTGGAACAACTCCGGCGCGAATCTCGCCTCCGGCGTGACCTCCACCCTCCTCGCCGCCCGTGGAGCGAGGCTCGGGGTGCTCGAGGTCGACGAGTTCGCGCTGCCCGAGGTGATCCGCCGAACGCAGCCGCGGGTCGTGCTGCTCGGGAACCTGTTCCGCGACCAGCTCGACCGCTACGGCGAGCTCGAGCACATCGCCGAGCGGTGGCGGGCCGCGCTGGCGGAGCTCCGGGCCGAGACCACGGTCGTCGTCAACGCGGACGATCCGCTCGTCGCCTCGCTTGCGGAGGGACGAGAGGCGGTCATCCGCTACGGCATCGACGAGCCGCGCCTGGCGCGCCCCTCGCTCCAGCACGCCGCCGACTCGAAGTACTGCATCCGCTGCGGCGCCGCATACGACTACCGCGCCGCGTACGTCGGTCACCTCGGCGACTACCGCTGCCCTGCCTGCGGCCATGCCCGCCCGCCGCTCGACGTCGCCGCCGCCGGTGTCGTCCTCGACGGCCTCGACGCTGCGGAGCTCGACCTTCGCGCCCACGACGGCTCCGTCCGCGTGCGCCTGCCCCTCCCGGGCCTCTACAACGTCTACAACGCGATCGCCGCTGCGGCCGTCTCCCTCGCCCTCGGCCTCTCCACCGACGAGGCCCGCGTCGGCCTCGAGGGCTTCCAGGCCGCGTTCGGGCGGTTCGAGCGGATCCAGGTCGGACAGCAGGAGATCGTCCTGCTCCTGATCAAGAACCCGGCAGGCGCGAACGAGGCGATTCGGACGCTCGAACACGGCGGCGTCCCCGAGACGCTTCTCGTGGCGCTGAACGACGCGATCGCCGACGGCCGCGACGTCTCGTGGATCTGGGACGTCGACTTCGAGCCCCTGCTCGAGCGTGCCGCCCGGATCGTCGTCTCCGGCAGCCGCGCCGCCGAGCTGGCACTCCGGTTCACGTACGCCGGCTTCCCGGCCGAGAGGCTCGAGATCGAGCCCGATCTCGCACGCGCCCTCGATCGCACGCTGGAGCGGGCTCGCGGGGCTCCTCGGGTCGGCGTGCTGCCGACCTACACCGCGATGCTCGAGCTCCGACGGATCGCGACCGAGCGCGGGCTCGTCCGCCCGTTCTGGGAGCGCACGTGAAGATCGCCGTCGCGCATCTGTACCCGGAGCTCCTCAACATCTACGCCGATCGCGGCAACATCGCCGTCCTCACGCGGCGGGCCGAGCAGCGCGGTCACACGCTCGAGATCGTCGGTGTCGGGGTCTCCTCCCCCCTTCCGGCGGCCGACCTCTACTACGTCGGTGGCGGCCAGGATCGCGAGCAGGCGCTCGTGGCACCCGATCTCGCCGCGCACGGCGATGCGCTCCGCGCCGCGGTCGACGCCGGGGCCGCGCTGCTCGCGGTGTGCGGCGGCTATCAGCTTCTCGGTCGCGGCTACCGGGGACGCGACGGCTCGTGGATGCCGGGAGCAGGGCTGTTCCCGCTCGAGACCCACGCCGGTACGCGACGCATGATCGGCGACATCCTCCTCGACTGCGACGTCGCCGGCCTGCCCGGGACGCTCGCCGGCTTCGAGAACCACGCCGGCCGGACGACGCTCGACCACGGCGCGACGCCGCTCGGCCGCGTCGTCGCCGGCTTCGGGAACGACGGCGAGTCCGGCTTCGAGGGCTGCCGGGTCGGCAGGGCGATCGGGACGTACCTCCACGGCCCGCTCCTCCCGCGCAACCCGTTGCTCGCCGACTGGCTGCTCGAGCAGGCGCTCGCGCACGCGACGGGCGAGCCGCCCGAGCCGCTTTCGCCGCTCCCGGACGA
>VGCB01000418.1 GCA_016870235.1 Actinomycetota bacterium
GCGCCCTGGCCGGTCGTCGGCTTCGGCGCCGCCACCTGCCTCGGCGTCGTCGTCCTCCACCGGCCGAACATCCAGCGGCTGCTCAAGGGAACCGAGCCGCGCTTCACGCGGACGCCGAAGGCCGCCTGAAGCGATCCGTCGCGCTCAGCTGTCGGCGCGCCAGAGCCAGCGGCTGACGGCGCAGCCGGGAACGTCGCGAAACCCGATCCTGCGGTAGACCGGGGCCCCGAGATCGGTCGCGAAGAGCCCTGCGTGTCGCTCGCCCGCATCTCGGGCGTCGCGGAGCGCACCAAGCGTGATCGCCGCGCCGATGCCCTGCCCGCGCTCCTGCGGAAGCGTCGCGACACCGAACACGCTTGCGATCCCGGCGGCGCTGAACAGGAGCGTCGTCCCGACGGGGCGTCCGTCGAGACGCGCGACATAGACCTGCCACGGGGCCGATTCGATCCCGATGGCGAGTGTCGCGTCGACCCAGGCGAGCCCTGCCCAGTCGGGCACGCCGTTCGCCCCGCTGAACGTGGGGCCGAAGGAGCGCACGGCGTCCTCGTTGAGTGCGCGCTCGATCGCGAGGCCGTCGGGTACGCGATCGAGCGCCGACCAGTCGAGCTCGTCGAGCCCGGCCACCTGGCAGGGCGCGTCGAGATCGAACGGCGCCCACCCGCGTGCCGCGAGCACAGGCGCGAGGTCGGAGCTGGCATCGCCGGGTACCTGCCACCAGAAGCCGAAGGGCGCGCCGCGGGCGAGAAGCCAGCGTTCGGCCTCCTCTGCAAGGACGTCGAGCCCGTCGGCTCCGGCCCGAGCAGCCCAGACGCCCTTGAACATGGGGTTCGTCGGTGAGGCGTGATGGAGCGAGACCCGTTCTCCCTCCGCGAGCTCGCCGCCTGGAAGGAGGCGGCTCATCGAGCGGAAGAGCTCGTGGAGGTTCTCCCCGACCGCGCGACCCAGCTCTGCATCCGTCGGCCGATTCACACCCGCTCGTTCGCGTCCCGGGCGCGAGCGGTTCGCTCGCCCGCCTCAGGTCGCCGTCAGCCAGCGCACCATCGTCGTCTGGCTCGCGACCTCCCCGCCGCCGAGCTCCGTGCGGATCTCGCCGACGGTGCCCCAGCGCTCCGCGACGACGTCGTGCTGGTGGATCGTCTCCAGGTTGACCTGACGCGAGAGGACGAAGTCGCCGTCCGCGAGATCCGGCACCTCGTCCACGAGCGTCTTCAACGCCACGCGGACGGAGTCCTCGACGAAGCGCGGCTGCAGGTGCGCGTGCTCGACGACGAACAGCTCGTCCGGGCGCTTGAGCAGCTCGAAGACGGGGGCGCTCATCGAGCGCTCGACGATCGAGACGAGCGTCTCCGCGTCGAGGTCGCGCGCCGTCCCGACGTACAGCGTGCCGCGGCCCCGCTGATTGTGCGTCGCGATCGGGACGAGGTCGAGGATCCGTTCGACGTCGTCGCCGAACCCCGCCTCGGCGAGTCGCTCCGCGGCCCGCCCGCGGACGAGGCCCTGCGCGCAGGGGCAGGCGTTGATGCCCGTCGCCTCGACGCCGACGACCCGGCGGACGCCCGACTCGGTCGCCGCTGCGATGCCGATGAGCGAGACCATCTCCTGCGTCGAGAGACCCGTGACAGGGGTCGTGCGTCGTATCGGCCAACGGGCGGTGATCTGTACCTCGGCGCGGAGCGCGCGCTGCCGCTCGACGATGTGCCGCGCGATGTGCTCGGCCAACCCCTCGACGAGCAGCGCCTCGCCGAGCACGACGGCGTCGATCGCCTCGTCGAAGAGCTCGGGGAAGCGGGACATGTGCACGCCCTTCTGCGCCCGGTCGAGGTCGACGGTGCAGTCGATCGTCGCGGCCATGATCGTCTCCTGCGCGCCGCGGCGGATGCGGATCGCCTTCTGAACGCCCGTGACGCCGGCCCGCGAGAGCGACAGCTCCACAGGTGGCACGGCCGCCTGCACATCCTCGACCAGATGCGAGTGCTCGGTCACGTGGTTGACGCTAGCGCAGGAGCCGCGAAAGCCGTCGATCCTTGAGGATCCGCCCGCCCGTCTGGCACCCGGCGCAGTAGTAGACCGTGTGCTCCTCGTAGTCGACCCGGCGGATCGGGTCGCCGCAACGCTGGCACGGCTCGCCGGGCCGGTCGTGCACGCGATAGACGTCGGCGTCGCCTTTCCCCCGCTCGCGGAGGTCGAGCGCCCGCCGGAGGTCCTCTTCGATCGCCGCCGCGAGCCGACCCTCCTCCGCCGCCTCGAGGTCGGTCGACAGCTTGAACGGGGAGAGCTGCGCGAGCCAGAGGATCTCGTTCGCGTGCGCCCGGCCGATCCCGGCGAGCGCGCGCTGGTCGCGGAGCAGCGGGTGCAGCTGCCGCCGCTCGCGCGAGAGCACCTCGTGCAGGGTCTCCCGCGCGAGACCGAGGGCGTCGGGCCCGAGGTGACCGAGGTCCTCGTCGAGCTGCGCCGGCGTCACGAGCCACACCCCGGCACGCTTCTTCGTGCCGCCCTCGCTCAAGACGAGCTGACCGCCGTCGGCGAACTCGAGCCGGAACATCGGCCGCGCCGGCCCCTTCTTGCCCGGCGGGAGATAGCGGAGGCGGCCGGCGCTCATCAGGTGCACCCGCAGGACGAGCTCGCCGTCCGCAGTCGGGAAGAGCAGGTTCTTCCCGCGCCGCCGCGTGCCGCCGAGCGATCGCCCCTCGAGCGTCGCGAGCGGCGGGTCGAACGTCTTCAGCGTCGCGATGTGGGCGGGCCCGGCCTTCTCGATCGGCGCGCGCGCGACGACCGGCGCGAGCTCGCGCACCCACGCCTCGACCTCGGGCAGCTCGGGCACGCGCGCATCATCGCAGCCTCGGGCGGCCGCAGGCCGCACGGCGGCGGGCGACGACACCGGCCCATACCTACCGGCCGTTTGGTTTTTCGTCGGCGGCGAGCGACCAGAACCGACGAGAACAGGGACAGTTCATGGACAAGATCGGAAATCGCCCGTGTCGAAGCAAACGGTCGATATAGGATCCGGTCCTGCACGGCGGTCGGGGTCAGGGGAGATCCGGGTCGTTCGCTCGCAGGGTGGTTTGGCCGTCACCTACGACCGAAGGAGTCCGTGTGCTCTCTGTCGAGATCGTCCTTCCCGACGTCGAAGAACTCCACAAGCTCGTCGAGCAGGGGCAGGAGAAGGGCTTCCTCACCTACGACGAGATCGCCGGCGCGCTCGAGGACGTCGAGCTGACGAAAGAGCAGGTCGAGGACTTCGTCCAGGTGCTGAACGACAACTCGGTCGAGCT
>VGCB01000419.1 GCA_016870235.1 Actinomycetota bacterium
GGTCACGCTCCTCGCCGGGCCCGCGGGGTGGGAGCGAACGGTGATCGGCGTCCCGGAGGCTCTCCGGATGATCGGCCCCGGGTCGGCCGCCCGTCTCGTCGCCGTGATCGACAGCGGCGACGGCGTCGGCGGCGACAACGTCTGTCCGAGCTGCCAGATTCTCGCGGTCCGCGTCGGCGACGACGACGGCGCGAGCCTGGCCGACGACATCGTCACGGCGATCGACTTCGCCGTCGCCCGCGGCGCGTCGGTGATCAGCCTCAGCCTCGGGAGCCCCGACCCAGGGAACGACCCGTACGCGGACGCGATCGCGCGTGCAGTCGCCGCGGGGGTCGTGGTGGTCGCGGGCGCCGGTAACGACGGCGCCTGGACGCCCTTCCTCCCCGCCGCGACCCCGGGCGCGATCAGCGTCGCCGCCATCGACGCGAACCATCAGCTGCCAGCGTGGTCGAACCGCGGCGACACGGTGAAGGTGGCCGCGAGCGGCTGCTGACCGACGTCGGGCCAGGAGTTCTCCTGCGGCACGAGCACGGCGACCGCAGCCGTCAGTGGCGTCGTCGCCCTCGCCCGTCAGGCGGCGCCTGGTGCAACCGCGGCGCAGATCACGGACGCGCTCTTCGCGACCTCACGCCCGGTCGACGGCACGCAGTACGGCGCGATCGACGCGGCGGCGCTGCTGACGACTCTCGGCGTGACGGCTCCCGCCCCGGCACCGGCGGCCCTCGCGAGCCCGTCCACGACCGCGAAGCCCTCCACGCGCCCGACCAAGCGCCGCGCGAAGGTCGGCCGGGTCGCGGTCAAGGTCGCCAGGCCCGAGCAGCGCCCGTTGGCCTCCTGACCCACGGTCGGCCCGGTCAGTCGGTGGCGCAGGGCTGCCGGAGATCGGTGCCGTCGCGGACGTCGGCGAGGATCTCGTACGATCGGAGCCGCGCGGCATGGTCGTGGATCGCGGCGGCCACGATCACCTCGTCGGCAGCGGTCTCCGCGATCAGCGTGCGAAGGCCGTCGGCGATCGCCCCGGGTGAGCCGACGATCGAGCAGCTCAGCATCCCGAGCACCTGCTGCTTCTCCTGCGGCGTCCAGTAGGTCTCGATGTCGTCGATCGGGGGCGGGAGCCGCATGCGCGACCCGCGGAAGATGTTGGTGAACGCCTGCTGGGCGGAGGTGAAGAGCCGCCGGGCCGCTGCGTCGTCGTCGGCCGCGACCACGTTGGCGCCGACCACGGCGTACGGCTCCGCAAGCTGGGCCGACGGGCGGAAGCGCTCGCGGTAGATCGCGAGCGCGGGGAAGAGCGCCTGCGGCGCGAAATGCGACGCGAACGCGTACGGCAGCCCGAGGTGCGCAGCGAGCTGGGCGCCGTACAGGCTCGACCCGAGGATCCACAGCGGCACGTGCGTGCCTGCCCCGGGGATGGCCCTGATCGCCTGACCCGGCTGGACGTCGCCGAGGAGCGCCTGCAGCTCGATCACGTCCTCGGCGAACGTGTCGGAGCTCGTGTGGTCGCGTCGCAGCGCGCGCGTGGTGAGCATGTCGGTACCCGGGGCGCGGCCGAGGCCGAGATCGATCCGGCCAGGATGCAGCGACTCAAGCGTGCCGAACTGCTCGGCGATCACGAGCGGCGAGTGGTTCGGGAGCATGATCCCGCCGGCGCCGACGCGGATCGTCTCCGTCCCTGCGGCGACGTGCGCGATCACGACGGACGTGGCCGCGCTCGCGATCCCGCTCATGTTGTGGTGCTCGGCCAGCCAGAACCGCGTGTACCCGAGCCGCTCCGCCTGGCGCGCCAGGTCGAGCGAGTTGCGCAGCGCCGTGCCCGCGTCGGAGCCCTCGACGATCGGGGCCAGGTCGAGGATCGAAAGCGGGAAGCTCATGAGGCCCTGACCTCGACGGTACGACCAATGTGGTCGGCAAACCGCGCCTCCAACGCTGCGTCTTGTCCCGTCACGCCTCCCGGGGCACCGCGTGCCGCCACGGGAGGCGGTTCAGGTCTCGGCGCCATCGTCGGGCCAGGCTATCGTCGGGACCCGCTGGAGAGTCGCATGCGCGCCGGCTCGACGGCCCCGACGCCGCGCTCCCGATGAGCGTCCTGGCTCAGCTTCGGGCAAGAGCCTGGCTGCGCCCGATCAGCGTCTGCACGAGCTCGCCGGGGCTTCCGAGCTCGTCGGCTGCCTGGAGGATCGCGGGCTCGAGCTCCTGCAGCCGTCGATAGACGCGAGCTTCGGCGATCGGTCGCCGCAGTCCCCAGCCGACGGCTTCCGCGACGACGTCTCGGGCGCCGATCTGTGCGATCTCGCGAATCCCGTTGACGTACATGCCGGCGACCGGATCGACGCCCGGGTAGTGCACGGTCGTCATCACGCCGTACAGCGGTGCGAGGGCGATCTGCCCGTCGTCGCCGTGGACGAGCGAGAAGTTCTTCGCGTGGGCATCGGCGTTGCCGACGACAACGTTGAGGAGCAGCCCGTCGAGCAGGTGCTCGAGCTGGTCGCTGCGCGCCCAGCGCCGCAGCAGCTCGGCGCAGTTGCGGAGCGAGGGCCCTCCCCGTTCCTCGTACTTGGCCTCCGAGGGGACGCCGAGTGCCTGGCAGAAGTCTTCCTGATGCAGACGGACGACCTTGTCCAGCGTGCGCACGCGGTCGTAGCGCTCGATGACGAGCGCGGACGCACCCGAGAACTCGGCGATCTCGACGTTCGCGACGCGCATGCCGAGGTGTCTCGCGGCACGGAGGCAGAGAGCCTCGTTGGCGATCGAGAGCGGCAGCAGCGGGTGCGCTGGTTTCAGGATGTGCGTCGAAGGCACTCCGTCGACCGGCAGCCCCCAGCCCTCCTCGCTCCGGGCGAGCAGCAACTTCTCCTGCATCCCAGCGAGCGAGGCCCGCACGCGCCGATCGACACCGAGCGGGTGAAAGCGCAGGTCGCGCAGTCGTCGCGCGACGTCATCGCCGGAGATCGCCTCCGGCTGCCCCTCGGGCGCGGGGTGTTCCCCTTCGGGGAGGAGGATCAGAGCGCCCGCGAAGTCCCGTCCGAGCTCTCGGAGCAGCCCGAAGAGGTCGGTGGCATCGAGACCGAAGTCATAGGCGATCATCCTGCGAATCTCGCCTTCGGGGAGCAGCCCATCGAAGAACACGAGTGGGAGCGTGCCCCTGACGAGCCGTGAGCTCACCGGCATCGAGACGGAGAGGAGTGGACGGCCGGCACCTCCCGCAACCGCGTCGTCCGTGTACTGGAAGCCGAAGACGCCGCGGGGGCGCGAGAGGACACCGACCTGCG
>VGCB01000420.1 GCA_016870235.1 Actinomycetota bacterium
CGCCGGCGGGGGCTCCGCATCCGCGCCGCGGCGGCGACGGGTTGGCGCGGAAGGCCGAGCGCGCGCGGGAGGACGCTCGTGCCGCCTCCCGGGAGGAACCCGACGGGCACGTCGCGGTCGAGTCCGTTGACGACCTCGTTGTACGTGCCGTCGCCGGAGAGGACGTAGATCGCGTCGACGTCGCCGGAGAGGTCGCGCGCGAGGTCGCGCGCGTGCCCCTGACGCTCGGTCAGCGCTGTCTCCGTCCCCGCGGGGAGCGCCGCCTGCACGGCTGCGAGCCGGCGCTCGTCGACAGCGCTCGCGTACGGGTTAACGATCAGGAGGCCTCGAGCCACGGGGCGAGCCTACCGCGGCCGGGAGCGCATCCGAACCCTCCGTTCCGACCTCCCGGGGACAGACCCCTTCAACAGCCACCGGGCCGTGACGGACGGGTCCTCCGGGTGGGGACAGTCCCCGTCCACAGGCTGCCCTGTCCCTTCGTGGAGGGAGATCTCGTCCCTTCGGACAGGAGCGGGGACAGACCCCTCTCACAGGCCGGCGGCCGTTTCGGACAGGTGGGCAGGGTACGATCGGGCGCGATGGCCGGCGATCGAGGCACCTGGTTGCGCGTCCCCGAGCCCGAGGAGCTGCCGGCCGAGGTGCTCGAGCTGTGGAAGCCCTCGCAGGAGAAGCTCGGCTTCGTGCCCAACGTCCTGCGCTTCTTCGCCCTGCGGCCGTCGCATCTCCTGCGGTGGAACGAGCACTTCGACGAGCTGATGAAGGGCGACTCCGGCCTGACCAAGGCCGAGCGCGAGATGATCGCCGTCGTCGTCTCCGTCGCGAACTCGTGCTCGTACTGCATCGCCGCCCACTCCGCGGCGCTGCGGAAGCTGACGAAGGACGAGGCGCTCTCCGATCAGATCGCAGCCGACCACCGGCAGGCCGCGATCACCGACCGGATGAAGGCAGCGCTCGACTACGCCATCAAGCTGACACGGCAGATCGAGTCGGTCGAGGAGGCCGACGTCGAGGCCCTCAGAGCAGCCGGCTGGACGGACGAGGACGTGATGGACATCGCCGAGGTGACGGCGATCTTCAACTTCTCGAACCGGCTCGCGTCCGGGCTCGGCTGGGCGCCGAACCCCGAGTACGCGCAGATGGGGCGCGCGGAGGCGACCGACTGAACCCGTCGCCTGCCGCGTCCGGCTTCGGCCGGTCGCGAACCGACGAGCGGCTACTTCCCGTCGAAGCTCGGCGGCCGCTTCTCGAGGAACGCCGCTACGCCCTCGGCGTGATCCGCGGTCGCCCGGGCTGCCTCCTGCAGTCGGGCCTCGAGCTCCAGCTGCCCCTCGAGCGAGGCGTCGTGCGCGTGCTCGAAGAGCTGCTTCGTGAACGCGATCGCCTTCGTCGGCATCGCGGCCCAGGTCGCCGCGCGCTCCGCGACGGCGTCCCCGAAACCGTCGGTCGGTAGCACCTCGGCCACGAGACCCCAGTCGAGCGCCTCCTGTGCGGAGAGCCGCCGGTTGGTCGCCATCCACTCGAATGCGCGCGCGAACCCGAGGAGCCGGCCTGCGAACCACGTGCCGCCGGCGTCCGGCACGAGCCCGATCCCGGCGAATCCTGGCACGAAGACGGCTCTGTCGGACGCGATCCGCACGTCGCAGGCGAGCGAGAGCGAGAGCCCCGCGCCGGCCGCTGCTCCGTTGACCGCGGCGATCACCGGCTTCTGCAGGCCGCGGATCGCGCGGACGTTCCGGTGGTACGTCTGCTCGAGGACGTCGGCGATCGAGCCGGAGAGCTCGTTGAACTCGGGGATGTCCTGGCCCGCGCAGAACCCCTTCCCCGCCCCCGTGATCACAACCGCGCGGATCGCGGGGTCGGCGGCCTCCTCGAGCGCGGCAAGGAGCAGCGGGTGGACGGCGCGGGTGAAGGCGTTGTAGGCGTCGGGCCGGTTCAGGGTGATCGTGAAGACGGCGCCGTCGCGCGCGGTGAGAACCTCGGTCATGCGGCAGAGCCTATCGGCCGACTGCCGCTCGAG
The DNA here is from genome assembly GCA_016870235.1 of Actinomycetota bacterium. The sequence continues at coordinate 2,018 of VGCB01000420.1, forward strand.
CGTCCGCCCGCGATGGGAGCCTCGGCATCGCAGCCGTCCTCGCCTTCGTCGCGGGCCTGGGCGGCGCCACGCAGATCGCCGTGCAGGGACGGCTCGCCGACCGCATCGGGTCGATGGAGGCGATCGCGGTCGCAACGGTCGTCTCGGGGATCGCCTCCGCGGCGTGCGCGTCGACGCGGACGCAGAGCGTCACGAGCGACTCGAAGAGCGCTCCGAGAAGCGTCCCGTCGCGCGGGATCGGCGGCCCGGCGTCGCGGCCGGCACGATTCCTACTTGAGCGGCGAGGCGCCGTCGATCCAGATGATCACGCGCGTGAACCGCCCGTCCGGCCCCACCGCGAAGAAGTTGCACGTCGTCACCGTCTCCGGCGTGCCGTCGTTCCGGACGTGCGGACAGGTCTGCTCGGTCGAGACCTTCTGCCGCGGCTCGTCGACGACGACGTTCGTGATCCCGTGGCTGATCGTCGCGTAGTCGGCGAAGAACGTCTCGAACATCTGCCGGATCCCCGCGTCGCGCCCCGCGAAGGTCAGATGCGCGCTCTGCACCGTGAACGTCGCGTCCTCGGCGAAGAAGGCGAGCGTAGCCTCCATGTCCTTCCGATCGACTGCCTCGAAGTACGCGTACGGTGCGCGCTCGAGCTGCTCACGACTCCTCGACACTCCGTCTCCTCCGTCTCGGCTCGACAACACCGCGATTCCAGGCCCGGCCGCGCTCAGAGGCAGACGTCGTCGGGCCGGACGGGCACGCGGGTCAGCGGGCGCCCCGTCGCCGCCCGCAGCGCCGACACGACCGCGGCCGGCGCCACGACCGTCGGCGACTCGCCGACGCCCTTCACCCCGTAGGGCGCGCCCGGCTCGGGCACCTCGACGAGCTCGGACACGATCGGCGGCACGTCGAGCATCGTCGGCAACAGGTAGTCCGTGAAGCTCGGGTTGAGGATGCGCCCGCCGCGCACCTGGATCTCCTCCATCACCGCGAGCCCGAGCCCCTGCACCGTGCCGCCCTCGATCTGGCCCTCGACCGCCTGCCGGTTGAGCGCGTGGCCGACGTCCTGGGCGGTGCCGATCCAGACGACGCGCGTCAGCCCGAGCTCGACGTCGACCTCGGCGACGACGCGCATCGCCGACACCGCCAGCGCCAGGTGCGCGCGCTCGCCGGTGATCTGCCCGTTCTCGGGGTCGAGCGGGGTCGTCCGTGCGTGCCGGTAGATCCGCTCCACGTCGACGTCGCCGCCCCCGGCCGCGGCCTGCT
>VGCB01000421.1 GCA_016870235.1 Actinomycetota bacterium
CCGACGGGCGCTCGCACGATCTTCGAGGAGGGCCTGATCATCCCGCCGCTCAAGATCGTCGAGCGCGGCGAGGTGCAGCAGGACGTCCTCGGCCTGATCCTCAACAACATGCGGCTGCCGGAGATGAACCGGGCCGACCTGTTCGCGATCGTGGCCGGCTGCCGGGCCGGCGAGAAGCGCGTGATCGAGCTGTGCGACCGCTTCGGCAAGGACGTGTACCTCGCGGCCTGCCAGGCGCTCCTCGACCGCACGTACGAGGCAATGCGGAAGCTGATCCACCTGGCCATCCCCGAGGTGCCGCAGAGCTTCGAGGACTACGTCGACGACGACGGCCTCGGCAACGGGCCGTTCAAGATGAAGCTGACGATCTGGCGGGAGGGCGACCACGCCTTCTTCGACTGGACGGGCACCGACCCCCAGGCCCTCGGGCCGGTGAACTTCTACCTCTCCGAGGGGATGTTCAAGATGTTCATCGGGGTCTACCTGATCATGGTCAACGACCCCCAGATCCTCTTCAACGACGGCTTCTACCCGCTGCTGCACATCGTCACCCCCGAGGGGTGCATGCTCCGGCCGCGGTTCCCCTCGGCGCTCGGCTGCCGCACGCACGCGCTCGCGCGGCTCTTCGACGTGCTCGGCGGCGCGCTCTGCAAGCAGGCGCCCGAGCTGAACACGGCCTCGGGCTACGGCACCTCGCCGTACATGCTCTACTCGGGCTGGGACAAGAAGGGCGACTTCTTCTACTCGATGGAGATCCTCTACGGCGGCATCCCCGGCCGGCCGATCGGGGACGGCATGGACGGGCACTCCTGGTGGCCGCTCTTCGAGAACATCCCGACGGAGTACCTCGAGGCCTACTACCCGATGCGGATCGACGGCTATACGACGGTCGCCGACACGGGCGGCCCGGGCATGCACCGCGGCGGCAACGGCGTCGAGAAGCGGTATGTCTACCTGGAGGACGGCGAGGTCTCGATCCACGACGACCGCTGGCTGACACGGCCGTTCGGCGTGCTCGGCGGCTGGCCGGGCGCGCGCTCGTCGAAGCTCCTGAAGCGGGCCGACGGTACGGAGGAGATCCTGCCGTCGAAGTGCGACCAGGTGAAGGTGGCGCCGGGCGACATGCTCGTCTACCGCACCGCGGGCGGCGGCGGCTGGAAGGACCGCCTCGACCGCGACCCCGCGGCCGTCGCGCGCGACGTCTCCTTCGGGCTCGTCACCGAGGGGTTCGCGAAGGAGGGCTACGGCGTCGTCCTCGCGGCCGACGGCTCGGTCGACGAGAAGGCGACCGAGGCCGAGCGGGACCGGCAGCGCGAGGCGCGCGGCCCGGCGCTCGCGTTCGACTTCGGCCCGCCGCTCGAGGAGATGCTCGCGACCTGCAGGGCGGAGACCGGCCTCGAGCCGCCGACGCCGGCGACCCCGCTCCGCTGGAGCCCGCTCGAGGACGGCGCCGAGGCGCTCGCCCGCGTGCGCGCCGGCGACGGCGTACCGGCTCCCGCCTGATCGCCTGGACATGTGGGGTGGGCGCGATCCCGCCCCACAGGTCCGACTCCTCGTGCAGGTGTGTCGATCTTCCTCTCGGTGGTGCCTCCCTTGGTCTGGAGGGCACCTTCCGGGGGTGGTAGGGCGGGCAACCGAGCACTCAACGGACAACGTCGGCGACACTCCGATCCGGGCGCTGATGTTCGAGCCGAAGTAGCGGACTTCCCGGAGGTCGTACGTGACCACGGCGGTAGTACCGCAGGCTTCTAGCGAATGTGCGTGGTCGGGTCGCGTGGACCCGGCCCTCATGAGATCGGTTCCGGGGCGAGCCGCGGCTCGAAAGGCCTTGCCCGATCGGTCGGAGGCTGCCACCGTAGGTACATGAAGGTGCGGATCGACGGCTCGCTCAACGGCATCGACTGGCAGAGGGTGAAGGCGGATCTCGCCGAGGACGACTTCGACAACGGCCGGTCGCCCGAGGCGCTTCGCCGCGCGTTCGAGCAGTCGCAGCACGTTGCGTTCGCACGCGCCGGTGACCGGGTGATCGGCACGGCGCGCCTCCTCTCGGACGGGGTCTCGAACGCCTACCTCCTCGACGTCTGGACGGCGCGGGCCTACCGGCGGCAGGGGATCGCCTCGGCGATGGTCAGCCGTCTGCTCGCCGCCGTTCCGGGTCAGCACGTCGGCCTGCAGACCCACTCGGCGCAGAGGCTCTACCGTGGGCTCGGGTTCCGGCCGCAGCCCGAGTTCCTCTCGCTCGTCGTCGAGCGGGCCGGCGCCCGGTAGCGTCCGGGCATGCGCTTCGAGGGCTTCCACGGCCGGGCCGGCATGGGCGAGCGGGCCGCCCTGGTCGTGATCGACGTCAACCGGGGGTTCACCGATCCTGCCTCGCCGCTCGTGTGCCCGCTCGACGGCGTCGTCGCCGCGATCGGCGAGCTGCTCGACGCGTTCCGCAGCGCCAGACTCCCCGTGATCTACACGACGGTCGCCTACGACGCCGCCGGTCTCCACGTCGCACGCGTCTTCCTCGACAAGATCCCCGCGCTCCGAACGCTCGAGCCCGGCTCCGACTGGGTCGAGATCGACCCGAGAATCGCGCCGCGCGCCGACGAGGCGGTGATCGTCAAGTACTGGGCCTCCGCGTTCCACGAGACGCCGCTCCCAGCCCTTCTCGCGAGCGAGCGCTGCGACACGCTCGTCGTCACGGGCGCGTCGACCTCGGGCTGCGTCCGCGCCACAGCGGTCGACGGGCTCCAGCACGGCTACCGCGTCGTCGTCCCCCGCGAGGCGGTCGGCGACCGGAATGCCGACGCGCACGAGGCGAACCTCTACGACATCGACACGAAGTACGGCGACGTCGTCTCGCTCGCCGAGGTGCTCTCCGCGGTCTGTTGATTGCCCCGCTCGGGTATGGCTGGGGCTCGAATCGGTCGCTTCGTTTCCTGAAGCCAGGGGAACGGGTTCCCCTTGGGGACCCCTCCCGCTCTCGAGTCCTGCGCACCCGCGCTCGCGCGTCTGGCCGAAGGTGATTCCACCGTCAGTCCCGGTTCTCCACCGGCGGTGTTTGACACCGGTTTTCCACAGTCGCGCGGGGGGGGTGGGGGGGAGGCCCGAAGCCAGTAGCCGGTGGGCTTCAGCTGGTGGCTGTGGATGAGTTGTTTCTCGTCCTGCAACAGGTGGACAACGCAGTAGCGTCCCCGCTCGTGGTGTACGAGCGCCCCGAGGTGAGCTCCGTCGCCGGCTCGCCGCTCCTTCGTGAAGCGAGCGAGCAGGCGATGGCGGGCC
>VGCB01000422.1 GCA_016870235.1 Actinomycetota bacterium
CCCCGATCGCCGCCGCCGCGGAGCGCATCGCCCGGGCGCGGATCGACGAGATGCCGGAGGAGGCAACGGTCGACGCGCGGAACCGGACCGCCCGCTCGGCCCTCGAGAACGTCCGCCGGCAGATCGCCTGCCACCTCCCGAAAGCGCCGGTCGGCCCGCGCGAGGGTGAGGGCGCGGGCGCGGACGATCTCACCGGCGTGAAGCCGACCGGGGTCGAGCAGGTCGACCGGCTCGTGCGCGACCGATTCGCGCGCCGCCAGCACCTGCGTCAGGGCCTCGGCACGTCGCGGCGGACGCTGGTCGAGAGGACGTTCTCGGCGCACGTGACGGAGACGGATCGCCTGCTCGAGCGCACCGACGTCCAGGTCGACCCGACCGTGTACGCCCGCGCACTGGTCACCGCCGCCGCGACGAGCCTCGCGCTCGACCGGGGAGGCGCGGCGGCGCTCGTCGCGCTCCTCGCCGACCTGATCACGACGCCGCGCCCGTTCCTCCGCTGGGACCCCGTGATCGAGCCGACCGTCGTGCCGCGCGCTCCCTACACGGAGGCGGAGTCGCTGCTCAACCTCGTCATCCGCTCGGGCGTGGAGGGACCGGCTCTCGAGGGAGGCCTCGAGCTGACGATCGTGCCGCCAGCGATCTACGCGGCGCAGACGATCGCAGCGCACCCGGAGCTCGGCCTCGTGTGGGCGGGAGACTCTCAGCGGCACCTCGCACCGCCGAAGACGAGCCAGTTCGACGCCGAGCTGCACGGGATGTTCGACGCGGCGTTCGGCGCCGCCTCACCCGACGACGTGCGGACGGCGCTCGGCGTCGCCCTGCGCGAGTCGGGGTCGTTCCTCGAGCCGACGGTGGCCGATATCGCGAACCCCGGCGTGCGGCTGCCGCAGCCGGGGATTGCCTTCCACACGGGCCCGACAGCCGAGGTGCCGGCGGCGCCGACGCCGGCCGACCTCCGGCGCGGCGAGCCGCTGACGCCGGGGCAGTACGTCGTCCGCGACGTCGACAACCTCGTCGTCCCGTACCTGCCCGACCCGCTCGCCGCCGGCGTCTCGCTCGTCTTCTCCGACGCGGGGCAGGATCATCGCCTCGCCGGGCTCTTCGCCGTCGAGGGGGTCACGCTCCCGTACGGCGGCGCCTGGCCCGAGAGGACGCCGTTCCCGCTCGTCCTCGAGACGGGCGACGAGCTCGGCGCGCAGGTCGACGGCAACGTGATCCGCATGCAGCTGCCGCCCGGCGAGCAGCTGCGGTTCCGGCTCTCGACGTCGCTCGAGTGGGCGTCGCTCGACCTGCTCGGGCTCTGGCGCTCGCTGCCGGCGCCGCTTCGCTCGCTCGACCTGCTCGCGGAGGCGGCGGCGGACGGCTGGTTCTGGTGGCTGACGCCGCCGACCGAGATGCGTATCGTGCACGCGGCGCCGCGACCGGTCGAGGTGCCGCGGCCGGTCGTCGTCGTCCCTGTGCGGACGCCGGGCGACACGGCGGTGACGCTCTTCGGTGCTGCCGACGTCCACGGGCCGAGCACGGAGCGGCTCGACCTCGAGGCGTCATGTCGTGAGTGGGTCGACGACCTCTCGAAGCCCGAGCCGGCGGAGGTCGACGTCGTCGCCGCAGCCGCGTCCACGATCGTCGCCGACGACGAGGATCTCGTCATCCTCGCGGGCGCCGACCTCGACGTGCCGATGCCGGACGGGACGTCGCTGCACCTGCACAAGACAGTGCACCAGCTTGGCGACACCCGCCACCGCGACATCGACTACCGGCTGCGGGCGACGACGCGCTATCGCGAGTACTTCGACCCGCGCCTGCTTCCCACCGCCGACGACGTCTCCATGCTCGGCCCGACCGTCCGCCTCGACGTGCCGAGCACCGCCCGGCCCCCGAAGCCGGTCGTCCGCGACGTCCTGCCGCTCTTCCGCTGGTTCGAGGAGACCGATCCCGAGCAGCCGTTCGGCCTGCGCCGCACGCGGCGCTCCGGACTGCGTCTCTACCTCGACCGGTCGTGGTACGCGTCCGGGAACGGCGAGCTGCTCGCTGTCGTGCTCGCGCTCGGCTCGGATGCGCTGAGCGAGGACTTCACGAGCCAGTGGGGCGCCGATCCGGTCTACCTGCAGCAGGGCCCCGCGCGGCGCGCCGTCCTCCCGCTCGCCGACGTCGCGCACCTCGTCGGGCTCGACGACCGGCCGCAGGGCGGGCGTCCCGTCGGCCCTGCCGTCGCACGGACGTTCGTCGACGTTGCCGGCAACCCGGCGGTCTGGGTGCTCGGCTACGAGCCCGAGTTCTCGACCGAGCGCGGCCTCTGGTTCGTCGACGTCGCGATCGACCCCGGCACGGCCTTCTGGCCCTTCGTCCGCCTCTCGGTCGCGCGTCTGCAGCCTTCCTCACTCCCCGGTCTCCACCTCTCGCCGGTCGTCAACTGCGACTTCGTCCCTCTGCCGCCGGAGCGCATTGCGACGGTCACGCGGCCCGACGACCGTCACGTCCGCGTCGTCGTCACCGGCCCGGTCGGGGTGCCGCGAGGAACGGGCAGCGTCGCGGCGCCCGGCTTCCTGCCGATGCTGAACGCCTCCCGAGCGGTCCGCGCGCGGCTCGAGCGCCGCGTCCCGGGGATCCCGACCGACCTCGGCTGGCAGACGGTGGCGACACAGGACCTGCCGGTCCTCGGGATCGACGGGACGACCGTCTCGTGGGCGGAGTCACTGGAGCTGCCGACGGCCCTCGCACCCCAGACGCCCGGGACGAGCACCGCCTAGCGCGTGACCGTCGAGGAGTGGGAGCGCCTGCCGTCCGATCCGGACCCGGCGACGGGCGCGGCCCAGTCGGACGCGCGTATCGTGTACGCGGATCACCTGCCGCTGTAGCGGCCTTCGCGGGCCGCCACGACGCGGCCGCGCAGGACACGGCGACCCACGCACGAAGGAGGCTCTCCGATGGCCTGGCGACGCGACGAGCTCTGGTTCGACGTCGACGACGTGTGGTTCCGCGAGGCGCCGCCGACGACGGCGTCGCTGCTCGCGCTCCATGCGCCGCGGTTCCTCGAGGCGGTGCCCGCGACGGCTCCCGCGTTCCCGGCGCGGCCGCGGCTCACCGCCGAGGAGCGGCGCCGCGCCGCGCGACGGCGCAAGCACGCGACGCGCACGGTGCCCGCGCTCGCTCTGGTCGTCGGCTCGAGCGTGATGCTGCCCATGTACCTGCAGCGCCAGGGCGACGTCGGGAAGAAGCCGGGCCCGCTCGAGGACGACCCACTGAGCCAGACGTTCCGGCTCG
>VGCB01000423.1 GCA_016870235.1 Actinomycetota bacterium
CGCGCTTCGCTGGGAGGACGTCGATCTCGCGAACGGGCTGATCCGCGTCGAGCGCGCGTACGACGAGAAGGCGCGGGTCGAGGTCGTGCCCAAGAGCCGAGCCGGGCGACGGACCGTGCCGATCGTCGGCGCCCTCCGTGACGAGCTCACCGCGCACAAGGCACGGCAGGGGCGATCGGCCGGGCTGGTGTTCGGTTCGACCGCCGAGACGCCGATCGTCTCTTCGAACGTCTGGCGCCGCGCGCAGGTCGCGTGGAAGCGAGCCGGCCTCGACCCGATCGGCCTCCACGAGGCACGGCACACGTTCGCCTCGGTGCTGATCGCCGCCGGCGTCAACGCGAAGGCGATCACAACCTACATGGGCCACGCCTCGATCCAGACGACCTACGACCTCTACGGCAAGCTCATGCCGGGCTCGGAGGCCGAGGCGACCGCGCTCGCGGACGCCTACCTCTCTCGGTCCGACACCCGCTCCCGTCTGAAGCAACTCCGGGACGGGTAGTAGTGGACGAGCTCGTCATCTACTGCGCAGACGTCGGGTCCGTGCCGAAGGGCAACTTCGGCTGGGCCCGCTCGGGCATCGAGGGGAAGGTCGAGTTTCACGACGGCGGCACCGAGATCGTCGATCTCGTGTCGGCGGTCGCGCGAGACATCGAGCGGGGTTGTCCGGTTGCGCTCGGGTTCGAGTGCCCACTGTTCGTTCCCGTCCCGCAGAATCCGCTCCGGCTCGGTGCGAAGCGGGCTGGAGAGCCGATCGCATTCTCAGCGAGCGCAGCGTCCGGCGCGCTGGTGACCGGAGTCATCCAGGTCGCCTGGGTCCTCCGCGAGCTTCACGGGATCCTCGGACCGATCCCCGTGTTCCAGGATTGGCACGAGTTCGTCGAGGCAAGGGGCGGCCTCTTCCTCTGGGAGGCGCTCGTAAGCGGAGCCGCGAAGGCAGGCACTCACATGGATGACGCGGTCGCCGCGGTAGCCGCCTTCCGCCAAGCTCTCCCGGACCCAGAAGTGAGGAACGCTGTCGAGGTTGAGGGGGACGTTCTCTCGCTCGTATCCGCCGCGCTCATTTGGGCCGGATGGCCCGCTGTCCGCTCCGACCTTCGCACGCCCTGCATCGTGGTCGCTGCCGTGGCAGGTCCGGGACACGTCTGATGGCTCGGGAAGGGGGGAGCGGCGCTTATGTTCGTGGGGTGTGGCCGGTCGAGTCTGCCTGCATGATCGCTCAGCATGAACGAGCAGGCGGAGTTCGTTTCGCATCTTGCTAAGTTTCACTATGCGTGAAACATGGATCTGAGTGAAATAAAGCTTATCGCCTCGCTGGAGGATCAGCTCCGCCGACGCCTGCCATCGGGCTGGTCGGTCGACGTTCGGCGTGAGCCGCGCATTGCCGGGGGTGTGCCCGACGCGATGGTGGTCGTTCGCGGCGCCCGAGCGGAGACGACCGTCGCCGTCGAGACCAAGGCACGCGTGGAGCCCCGCGACGTTCCGTACCTCCTCGAGCAGCTCCGCCTCTGGCCGGATGCCGCGCCCATGGTTGTCGCGCCATTCCTAAGCCCCCGTACGCGCGAGGAGATCGTGCGGCTGAACGCGAACTACGCTGACTCGACCGGCAATCTCAGGCTCGTCCTCGCCGAGCCAGCCCTCTTCATCGAGACGACCGGGGCAACGGCGAACCCGTACCGCGAGGGAAGAAGCGTCCCCCTGCAGACGCTTCGCGGTCCTTCTGCCGCACGCGCGGTACGCGCCCTCTGCGACTTCCGCCCACCCTACGGCGTCCGTCAGCTGGCCGCGCGGGCCGAGGCGTCCGCGGCCTCGATCTCCCGCGTCGCCGACCTCCTCGAGCGGGATGCGCTCCTCGAGCGGGGACCCCGGGGAGCGATCGCCGCCGCCGACTGGCCGGGGATCATCCGCCGCTGGGTTCAGGACTACGCGTTTGCCGACTCCAACCGCGCGGTCACCTTCCTGGAGCCGCGAGGGCACCCTGCGCTCAAGAGCAAGCTCGGAACCTCCCAGATCCGCTACGCAGTCACAGGGTCGTTCGCGGCCGCGCTCGTCGCGCCTTACGCCCCCGCGCGCCTATTCGCGCTCTACGTCGAGGACGCTGCGGCAGCCGCGGCTGCGCTCGGGCTCCGCGAGACGGAGACCGGAGCCAACGTCGTGCTTCTGGAGCCCCTCGACTCAGTCGCATTCGAGCGGACATGGAGCCGCGACGGCATCGCGTACTGCGCGTTGAGCCAGGTAACTGCTGACCTCCTAACGAGCCCAGGCCGCGGGCCGTCGGAGGGAGTCGAGCTGATCCGCTGGATGGAGGCCAACGAGGATGCCTGGCGCACGTGACCCGGAGTACGTCGCGGCGCGGCGGGCGCTGCTCGACGCGCTCGAGGCCCTCACCGCACACCGGGACGCGCTGATTCTCGTCGGGGCGCAGGCGATCTACCTCTGGACAGGTGAGGCCGACCTTGCCGTAGCGCCGTACACGACGGATGCCGACCTGGCGATCGACCCGAGCGCCCTGCCACCCGAGCCACACCTCGCGGAGGCGATGCAAGGCGCCGGCTTCGCCGCTGGGGTGCAGCCAGGAATCTGGATCGCGGCCGGCGACGTCCAGGTCGACCTGTTGGTCCCCGAGAGTCTCGGAGGCGGGGGCCGACGCGGTGCTCGTCTCGGTCCGCACGGCAGCCAGACCGCGAGGAAGGCTCGCGGCCTCGAGGCAGCGCTCGTCGACAACGCCCATCTCACGATCGAAGCGTTCGAGGACGGAGATCAGCGGACGTTCGATCTGAAGGTGGCAGGTCCAGCCGCTCTCCTCGTCGCGAAGCTGCACAAGCTCGGCGAGCGCAGCGACGTTGCACCCGATCGATTGCAGGATAAGGACGCGCTCGACGTCCTTCGCCTGCTTCGAGCAACCGACACCATCGAGCTCGCTGAAGCGACGAGGTCGCTTCTCGCAGACAGGCGATCGGCGGACGCAACCGAGGTCGCGCTCACGTACATGGTGGAGCTTTTCGGCACTCCGGACGCCCCGGGGTCACGGATGGCAGCCCAGGCAGCCAGTCCGCTCGAGGACGAAGGGACGATCGCGGCATCGGTCGCGACACTTGCCGACGATCTTCGCGTCGAGCTCGGGGTCTGACCGCGCTCTATCTCGACTGCCAGCGCGCCGCGCTCTTGTCGACCCAGCGCTCGAGCTCTGCGACCGGAATCAGGATGGTCTTCGACCCACGGCGGATGATCCGGAGCTCGGGCTTGATGTGTCCG
>VGCB01000424.1 GCA_016870235.1 Actinomycetota bacterium
CGGCTCACTGGTCGAACTCGAGCTGGTCGAAGTAGCGAAGCGCCGTGCGGCCCGGCCGGACGCGGGTGCGAAGCGCGACGAGCTCGTCGTCGGAGATCTCCCCGATCGCGCGCTTGATCCCGAGGTACGGGAGGTTGAGGTCCTGCTGGTAGACGATCGTCGAGATGCGGGGATTGATCTCGATCACGTGGTCGCCGACGAGCTGGATGTTGAGGAACCACTCGATCCGGAGCTCCGACACGATGCGGTCGGCGATCTCCATCAGCTTTGGGTCCGCGAGCGTGACGAAGTACATGGCGAGCCCGGCGCGCATCGCCTCGCGCGTCTTCGGATGGCCGAGGACGACACGGCGCCCGTCCGCGATCCCGTCGATCGTGCGCTCGCCGCCCGTCGCGAGCTCCATCACGAGCAGGTCGGGCCCACCCTCGGCGGGCAGCAGCTCGACGGCCTCCTCCAGGCGCATCGCCACGGAGCCGGGCCGCTCGTTCAGGAGCTGATCGGCGCGGTCGACGGTCGGGTCGAGGACGCGGAAGCCGCGCGACCCCGACGAGAAGACCGGCTTGAAGCACACGGGTCGGTCCGGGTAGCCGAGCTCGCGCGCAGCGGCCTCCACCTGCCCGGCGCCGTTGACGCGGCGAAACGCCGGGGCGGAGACGCCGATCCGGTGGAGCAGCTCGTACGTCTCCGCCTTGTCGTTCGAGCGGTGGATCGTGTCGGGAGACGAGACGAGCACCGGCACGGGGAAGCGGTCGCGGTGCGCAGCAAGCCCCTCGAGGTCGAACGACGACTGCGGCAGCACGGCGTCGACGCCCTCGCGCTCGACGATCTCGAGGATCGCGTCGGGGAAGGCGGGATCGGATCCGCGCGGCACCCGATGGAAGGCGTCGCAGAGATGGCGGCCGACCGACTGCTCGGACATGTCGGTGCCGACGAGCCGCACCTCGCGCTCGCCGTTCCGGCGGAGCGCAGCGAGGAGCGCCGCGGTGCCGGGGGCGCCGGAGGCGGAGACGAGGACGGTGATCGGGCGCAGGCTCATGCCAGGTATCGAAGCATTCGCGCCCGGTTGGCATCGAACCACGCGGCCCGGCGGAGGATCTCGTCGCCGCTGCCCGCGTCCCACATCTCCCGCCACCCGGGCCGGCGCTCCTGACCGCCGTAGACGCGGTGGATCTCGTAGCCCATCCGGTTCCGGTGCGCCACCACGTCGAGTAGGCGCTCCCGCTCGCCGCGGACGAGGCCGTAGCCGTCGCAGAGGATCCGCAGCCGCTCGCCGGCGCGGTCGTTCGTCAGCCCGAACGTCGCTGCGCGCTCCTCGTGGGCGAGCGGCACCCAGAAGTTCGCGGCCGAGGCGACGTCGTACAGCCGCGGCATCGGGGCGGCGAGATCCCAGTCGACGAGCGCGACCGGAAGCCCGTCGCGGAAGATCACGTTCGGCGGAAAGATGTCGCCGTGGCAGATCACCTCCCCGTCCGCAGGCGCGAGCGGGCCGCGGTGCCACGTCGTGCCCGCAGGACGCATGAAGCTCGCCTGCGCGTCGTGCATCCGGCGGAGCAGGGCACCGAGTGACGCGAGTGCCTCGTCGGAGGAGGGGATCGGCGGCAGCGCGGGCTCGCCCTCGACGAACGTGAGGACGTGACGGCCGCGCTCGTCGAGCCCGAGCGATCGCGGTGCGCCCTCGAAGCCGACGCGCTCGAAGTGGTCGAGCAAAGCCGCCACGGCGGGCGTGTGCGGTCCGACCGGGCGACGGACCGTCTCGCCGACCCGGACGACGACGTTCTCTCCGACGTTGACGTCGCCGCCCGCGAGCGGGATCTCGCTCACGAGAGGTCGATGCGATCCTCGGCCAGCTGCTCGAGCCGCCGGGCCCGCTCCGCGTCGAGCATCGCCCGCATCGTCTCGCCCATCCGCGCGCCCGGGTACGTCCAGATCTCGGGGTGCACGAGCAGCTGGAGCCACGGGAAGGCGCCCGCGCGGAGCTCGTCGCGCGGGTCGCCCGACCGCCAGTGCTGGTTCGAGTCGGAGCGGTAGGTGGCGGGCGAGAAGTACCGGGGCTCCATCACGTTGACCGCGCCCGCGATCGGCTCCGACATGTACCCGGGATCGGGGTTGTGCCAGGCGACCACGGGGTCGAAGCGCGCGTCGAGGTCGGCGCGCGGGTGCACGGCGTGCAGCCCGACCCGGTGGCCGAGGGCCCGCAGGCGCTCGATCGCGTCACGGCCCTCGCTCGAGGCGAGGTTGTAGAACACCGACTCGGTCATCAGGAGGTAGGTGGCGGCGATCCCGAGCTCGCGCTCGACCTCCGCCATCCGAACCCCCGCGGCGAGCGACAGGTCGACGTCGTGGCGGACGAACAGCTGACCGGGGTCTGGGCCGTCGCCGAAGAACGCACAGCGGTAGCCCCCGGCGAGCGCCGCCTTCAGGAGGTCGGCGTAGTCGTCGAGATCCCAGCGGGTCACGCTTGCTCCACGTCCACCTCGAGCATGGTCGCAGCCTGCTCGGCGCGGGCGAGCGCCTCCACGTTCGTCTCGGCGACCGCGATCACGTAGCCGCGCCGGTCGCCGTCGACCTGAACCGGACGGATCGTCTCCCCGACGCGGAGGTAGGTCTCGGCCTGCACGACGCCGGGGCAGGCGAGGAGGGAGGAGAGGTCGCCGACGCGCACGACACGTCCGGTCGGGAGGGGCCCGGGCTCCGCCGTGAAGAAGCGGATCGCGAGCGGCTGCCGGAACCGCGGTAGCGCGGTCTCGTCCGGGACGGGCTCGCCGAGCGCCTGCCGCAGCGCGACCTCGACGAGATCGACGCCAACCGCGTGCCGCACCAGATCCGCCATCTGGCCGCCGGGGATCCGCGCGGCGACCTCGACCACCTCCACGCGGCCGTCGGGAGCGGCGATGAGCTGCGGGAAGGCGATCCCGTCGCGGAGCCCGAGCGCGGCGACCGCCCGCTCGGCCACCGACGTCGCGTGCTCGACCTGCTCGGCCGGGATCGTCGGCGGGTAGACGTGGATCCAGCCGACCCCGAACCCGCGCCCGGGCGGGCGCCGCCGGTCCGAGAGCGTCAACGTCTGCGCCTCGCCGCCCCGCGCGACGACGATCCCGTTCAGCTCCATGCCCTCGACGAACCGCTCGACCATCACCTCGCCGCGGGCCGACGCCTCGAGCGCCCGGTCGAAGCGCTCCTCGACCGCCTCCGCTCCCTCGACGAGGAAGACGCCGCGCTGCCCGCCCGAGTCGGC
>VGCB01000425.1 GCA_016870235.1 Actinomycetota bacterium
AGCTGCAGCGTCCCCCTCGCGTGACCGGCGATCGTGAACGGGGGCCGCGGCGTCTGCACCGCGCGCGGCTCGAAGGTCGCGGCCTCGGTCGGGTAGTACGGGCCGTCGTGGCGCTCGACGTGGCCGCGGAGGAGGCGATCGAGGAGGTCGACGTACTCGTGGAAGCGGTCGCGCCGCTCGGTGGGGCTCCATTCGCCCGTGGCCATGATCAGGTGGTCGAGCGGTGCGCCGCCCGCCCCGAGCCCGACCTCGAGCCGTCCGCCGGAGAGGTGGTCGACCGTGACGACCTGCTTCGCGAGCGGGGCCGGATGGTGGAGCGTGGGGGAGGAGACGAGCATGCCGGCGCGGACGCGCGGCGTCGCCTGCGCCAGCGCGGCGAGCGCCGTCCAGCCCTCGAACCAGTCGACGGTCGGGGCGTAGGGGCTGACGAGGTGGTCGCAGACCCAGATCGAGTCGGCGCCAACGCGCTCGAGCTCCTGCCAGGTGGCGAGGAGGTCGGCCCAGGAGCCCGACTGGAGGGTGAGGAAGCCGATCGCAGGACGGGCCATGCCCGCAGTCTCCCGTCTTGCGGCAGTGCGCGCAAGCACACACGATGCACTGCGACCCCGAACGGAGGACTGCGATGTCGAGGCCGGCGCTGATCACCCACGACGTCAGGTGCCGATCGGCCGCAACGATCGTCCCCTCGTGGTCCTCGAGCCGCAATCCCGCAACGCTGCGAGCGGTGGCTACGGCACGCCGCCGCTGGACGGCCATCTGCGCGCGGTCCCTCGCGCCGAGCCGCCCCCGTGTGGGTGGCGACCATCCAAGATGTGGTGACCGGGCCAAAGGCCGCCTGCAGGGGAGGGACGTGTCCATCCCGTTGCGTGGAGTTCGGTGATTCTCCGATAATCCCCCTGATGACGGAGGTAGGGGCCTGTCCGCAAACCCCCGCGCGCCTCTACCGCGACGCGTGGGGGCACCGCGCGTGTGACTTCCCAGCGGCGGCGGCGATGTCGGACCGTACCTTGTCGCTCCTGCGCTTGGCGAAGATCACCGACGACGACGTCGACGACGTGATCGCCGCGTCTTGCAGCGTCCGCCGCCGCGGGGGCGGCGGAAGGGCCGGCCCGCGGTGAGGCAGCGCCGGGGGGCAGCACCCGTGCTGCTGCTCGTCTACCACCGCGAGTGGCTCGAGGACATCGCCTTCGCGTGGAACGTGCTCGCGGACGTCGCCGGCAGCGGGGGCTGGGAGGTCGTCGTCGCCACATGGGGCGCGCTGGACATCGAGGGACGCGACGTGACCGCTGTCGGGGCCCATCACCGCCGTCCCTTCGCCCAGGCCACCACCCCGGACGTCACCGTCACCGTGGACCCCGATGTCGTGTGGACTCCCTGGGGCGTCGACGGCGAGCACTGGGACGTCTTCTTCGCCCTCGTCGAGGGCCGGCACCACACCGAGTCCCCGTTCCTGTCCGAGGTCGACGACAAGGCGGCGCTCGAGGTCTGTCTGCGCGAGTACGAGGCGCACTCGGGCCGACGGGTGGCGCGGCCTCTGACCCTGCTCCCGGACGAGCGGCTGGCGGACTCTCCTTTGGCGGATCACGCGCGAGTCATCGTCAAGCCGGTCCGGGGAGGGAAGTGCGAGGGCATCGAGATCGTCGACCCGGCGACGCTCGAGGGGCACCTCCGCGAGGCCGCGCGCGGGGAACGCCATCCCTTCGTCGTCCAGGAACTCGTCGACGACGTCTTCCTGCACGAGGGACGGCGATGGGACGTACGCTATTACGCCGGGGCCGTCTCCCTCGTGCCGCTGCGCTGCTCGGCGTATCGGGAGGGCATCGTCCGCATCGCGGGTGCGCGCGACGGGGACGGGCTCGCGGGTTGGCTCACCGGGGGGAGCTTCCGCGGCGGGCGCGGCATGGAGATCTGGGACATGCACCTGAGCGAGATGTGGCACGAGGTCGAGCTGCGCAACGGGCCGATACCCGGGATGTGGGAGCAGGTGGAGGAGCTCGTGCGCGACGTCTTCGCCGCCGTCGCGCGCCGGGCGCGCCGGTCCCCCGCGGTCCGTCACACGCTGTGCCTCGGGGGGTTCGACCTGATCGTGGAGCGAACAGGCGAAGGATGCTGCGTGAAGCTGCTGGAGATCAACTCCCACCCCGGGATGTTCGAGTGGGATCCGGCGCTGAATCCACCCATGCTTCCCGCGTTCGCAACGTGGTTCCGCGACGTTGCCGACGTCGTGGCCGCGACGCCCTGAGCTCCGGTGCCAGGGGGCCGACTCCGATGCCTCTCGCACGCCCTGACTGCTCCTTGCACTGACGCGAGGCGTGAGCCCGTGACGCGGGCGCAGGATCCCACGTCCCAGCACGCGCTGCCCGACCGGTAGGTCGCTCCCGGTGCAGCGCCGAAGGCGAGGTGGTCACCCGGGAGGAGCCGTGATCGTGACGGTGACGATCGCCGTATCGATCCCGCCTCGACCGTCGGAGATCGTGTACGTGAAGCTGTCGGAACCGGAGTAGGTGGCCTCGGGAACGTAGGTGTAGGTCGTGCTCGAGCACGAGACGCTCCTGTTCGCCGGCGCGGTCGCCACGGTGACGACGAGCGTGTCACCGTCGGAGTCGGCGTCGTTGCCCGAACCCGCCAACCGGCTCGCGACGACGCGGCGGATCAGGCGTGGCAGCAGGAGTGGCCGGCGCCGGGCTCGGTCGGCGGCACGTCGAGCGCGGGGTTCTCGTCGAAGAAGCCGTTCGGCTTCAGCATGAAGCCGATGGTGGCGACCGGCATCACTGGCCAGTCCTCCGGTCGCGGCAGGTGATGGAGGCCGAACGTGTACCAGACGACGAGATCCTCGTCGGCGATCGGGCGCCGCTGCTCGACCCAGCGCGGGAGACCGTCGGGGCCGGGGCTCTGGTTCGGGTAGTCGCCGGCCGCGTAGCGCTCCCGCGGGTCGTACCGGGTCGCCCAGAAGTGGTTGTAGGTGAAGCCGGCGCGGCGGGCGAACGGCGAGTCCGGATGGCAGAGCGCGGCCACGTTGTCGCCGGGCATGAGCTTGAAGCCGACCGGCTCTCGGAGCCCGTTCAGCCGCTCGCGATTGACGACCAGCCAGTAGCGGCCGTGGAGCGGGTCGATCAGGTCGGGCGAGTCGGCCTCGTTCTCGAGCAGCGTCCTCACCGGCCGGAACGCGTTGCCGTAGGGGTTCTCCGGGCCCATCGGCACCGTCTCCGTGTCGACGCGATAGACCGCGTTT
>VGCB01000426.1 GCA_016870235.1 Actinomycetota bacterium
GAGACCGACATCGGCCGGATCGAGCTCGGGCAAGTCGCGCGACTGCGGAGCCCTGCCCTGAACGGCGACCTCACCGGAACGGTCGACCGCATCGGCCGCAAGATCGGCCGGCAGGAAGCTCTGGACACCGATCCGGTCGCGCGCACCGACGCGCGCGTCGTCGAGGTGCGCATCAAGCTCGACGAGAGCACTCGCGCGGCGGCGCTGTCGAACCTCCAGGTGGAGGTGACGATCGAGCCGAAATGATCTCCGCCGCTCGCCTCGCCTGGCTCCAGCTCCGCCGCCAGAAGGTGCGGCTCGCCGTCGCGGTGGCCGGCGTCGCGTTCGCGGTCATCTTGATGTTCATGCAGCTCGGCTTCATGGACGCGCTCTTCCGCAGCGCCGTGAACCTGCACGTCCGGCTCGACGCCGATCTGGTGCTGCTCGATCGGCGCTACAACGTGCTCGCGCTCCCGACCCGCTTCCCCGAGCGCCGCCTGCTCCAGGCGCGCGCCTTCGACGGCGTGCGCTCGATCGCGTCCCTGCACACCGGGATGGCGCGCTTTCGCAACCCCGAGAGCGGTGGCACGCGCGAGATCTTCGTCCTCGGCGTCGATCCGGCGCGGCCGAGCCTGAACGTCGACGGCCTCGAGGACGGCCTCGATCTGGTGCGCTACCCGAACGTCGCGCTCTTCGACGCGACCTCGCGCCCGGAGTACGGCCCGGTCGCCGAGCTGATTCGCGAGAAGGGCAATCTCGCCGCCGAGGCCAATAGGCGGACGATCGAGCTGAAGGGCCTCTTCCGTCTCGGCACCTCCTTCGGTGTCGACGGCAGCCTGATCACGAGTGACCTCAACTATCGCCGCCTCTTCCCGGCGTACCCGCGCGGCGCGGTCGGCATCGGCCTGGTGCGCCTCGAGCCGGGCGCCGATCCGATCGCGGTGCGTGACGCGATGCGGGCGAATCTCCCGCCGGACGTCAAGATCCTGACCCATGACGAGTTCATCGCCGACGAGGTGCAGTACTGGGCGACGGCGACCCCGATCGGCTTCGTGTTCACGTTCGGCGTCATCATGGGGATCGTGGTCGGCATGATCATCGTCTACCAGATCCTGTTCGCGGACATCTCGGATCACCTCTCGGAGTACGCCACACTGAAGGCAATGGGCTACGCCCATCGATATCTGGCTGGTGTCGTGCTGATGGAGGCTTCGCTCCTCGCCTTCCTCGGCTTCGCCCCCGGAATCGGCATCTCGTCGTGGCTCTACGGCGTCACGAAGGACGCGACCCACCTGCCGATGGAGATCGCGCTTGACCGCGGCGCATCGGTGCTCCTCCTGACGCTCGCGATGTGCTGGGCCTCGGGGCTGATCGCGATCCGAAAGTTGCGCACGGCCGATCCGGCCGAGGTGTTCTGATGGCATCGGCGGTCGAAGTCCTGATCGACGTCGCCGGAGTCAACCACTACTTCGGGAGCGGATCCCTCCGGCGCCAGATCCTGTTCGACGTCTCGACCCGGGTGCGCGCTGGCGAGATCGTGATCGTGACCGGCCCGTCGGGTTCCGGCAAGACGACGCTCCTGACCCTGATTGGCGCCCTGCGCGCGACCCAGGAAGGGAGCGTGCGGGTCCTCGACCAGCAGCTGCGGGACGCCTCCGAAGCGACCCTGGTCGCCGTGCGCCGGAAGATCGGCTTCATCTTCCAGCTCCACAACTTGCTCGACGCGCTGACGGTCGTCCAAAACGTCACCATGGGCCTGCACAAGGACCTCGGCCTCTCGATGAGCGAGGCCGGCGAGCGCGCCATCGAGATGCTCGCCAGCGTCGGGCTCGAGGAGAAGGCATCACACTATCCGAGCCAGCTCTCGGGCGGACAGAAGCAGCGCGTCGCGATCGCGCGCGCGCTCGCGGGGCGCCCGCGCGTGATCCTCGCCGACGAGCCCACGGCGTCGCTCGACAAGCAATCCGGCCGTGACATCGTCGACCGCATTCGCGACCTCGCCAAGCGCGACGGCTGTGCGGTCGTGCTGGTCACGCACGACAACCGCATCCTCGACATCGCCGACCGCATCGTCCACCTCGACGAGGGTCGGCTCTCGACCTATGCCGAGGCGGTACGCGCCAACACGCAGCGCCTTCTCGACACCCTCGCGAAGTCGCGCCCCGCCGGGGGCCTCGTGCGCGGGATCCAGGGAATGCCGGCCGCGGACTTCGTGAGCTTCCTCGATCAGGTGACCGGGGAGGCGAAGCAAGTGCTGGACGCGATGATGCTCGGCACCGACGAGGCCTTCGCGATCATGCTCCAGCAGGTCATCGAGGCGATCACCGTCAAGGTCGGTGAGATCCTGAGCGCAGACCGGGCGAGCCTGCTGCTCGCCGACGAGGCGCGTGACGAGCTCTGGTCGCTGGTCGCCGAGACTGACAGCGAGCGGCCGATCGAGATCCGCATCCCGGCGAGCACGGGAATCGCGGGCCACGTCTACCGCACCGGCACGCCGGTGAATGTGCCAGACGCCTACGCGAGCCCGCACTTCAACCCGGACGTCGATCGACAGACCGGCTACTGGACGAAGAGCATGCTGGTCGTGCCCGTCCTCGATCATTCCAAGCGCCCGTTCGCGGTGCTCTCGTTGCTCAACAAGCAGGGCGCGGACGCGTTCAGCGACGACGACGCGAGGAGGCTTGCCGAGTTCGCGACCTCCGTCGGCATCGTGCTCGAGACCTGGTATCACGCGAGCCGCGGCCGGCGAGTGGCGCACCCCGCCTGATCGAGCCGCGCGAAGGTACGGTTCCGGGAACGCGGCGCTAGACGCGGCCGATGGACAGAAACGGTATGCCGCGCACGTTGTTCGGTTCTCTGGAGAGCTTTCCGATCGGTGGCGGTCAGACCGAGTGGTTCTGCTCGCTGGCGGGCCTCGAGGCCGCCGGCCTCGGAGCGATCGGGCGCCTCCCGGTCAGCATCCGCATCGTTCTCGAATCGGCCTGCGAGTTCCTCGAGTGGGGCATGCAGGCCTTCGACACCTTCATGGTGGAGTGCCGTCGGTCGACGGCCCGCCCCTGACGTTCGCGGGGCCGATGCTGGTCCAGCTACGCGCCGACAACGGCGCCTGCTTCGAGGTCGAGTACCAGACGATCGACTTTACCAGGAACGAGGCTGGGCTGTTCGAATCGAAGGGCGGGGCGCTGCAGGCGGGAGCCATCGCCATGGAGGTGGCAGTCTCCCCCGGCATTGGTGCGGGTTGAATCGCCC
>VGCB01000427.1 GCA_016870235.1 Actinomycetota bacterium
ACGCGAGCGACTGCGGCGTCTGCTCCGCCGTCCGCACGGTCGCGACCGACTTGCCGCCCCGCAGGACGGTCACGCGATCCGAGACCGCAGTCACCTCGTGCAGCTTGTGCGAGATGAAGATGACGGTCCGCCCCTCCTCGGCCATCGTGCGCATCGTCGCAAAGAGCGCTTCGGCTTCCTGCGGCGTCAGCACCGCGGTCGGCTCGTCGAGGATCAGGAAGCGCGCCTCGCGGTACAGCGCCTTCACGATCTCCACCCGCTGCTGCTCGCCGACGGAGAGCTGCCAGATCCGCGCCGAGGGATCGACGACGAGCCCGTAGCGCTCGGAGAGCTCGGCGACGCGCCGCTCCACCTCGTCGCGACGGAAGCGGAAGGAGCGGCCGACGTCGCGGTGATCGCCGAGCACGACGTTCTCGGCGACCGAGAACGTCTCCACCAGGCGGAAGTGCTGGTGCACCATGCAGATCCCGGCCTCGAGCGCCCGCCGCGGCGAGTCGAACCGCACCGGCCGCCCGTCGATGCGGAGCTCGCCCGCGTCCGCGTGGTAGAGGCCGGTGAGGATGTTCGAGAGCGTGCTCTTGCCGGCGCCGTTCTCGCCGAGCAGCGCGTGCACCTCGCCGGGCGCCGCGTCGAAGTCGACGTCGTCGTTGGCGACCACGCCCGGGAACCGCTTCGTGATCCCGTGCGCCGAGAGCGCAGGCGGGGGAGGCGCGGTCACGCCGGGATCTCCACGTGACGGGTCGGCTGCCCGGGGAGACGCCGCGCGGGCGCCTCCCCGGGCCGCGCTCCTACTTGCCGGTGGCGCTGCCCTCGATGCCCTGGGCGAGCCAGTTCATCGTCAGCAGCTCCACGAGCGTCGCCTGCTTGCCGGCGGGGATGCGCACCTTGCCGGCCTGGTCCTTGATCGGGCCCGTGAACTCGCTCATCGGCTTGGCGATGAGCTTCTTGCGCTCGGCCGCGATCAGCGCCTTCGTCTTCGCCGAGACGGTGGCGCCGAACGGCGCGATGTCGGTGAAGCCGTCGGCGATCGACCCGTAGTAGTCGTTCGTCTTCCACGTGCCGTTCATCGCGGCCTGCACCTTCTTCAGGTAGTACGGCCCCCAGTTGTAGACGGCAGCGGTGAGCCACGCCTTCGGCGCGAACTTGCTCGCGTCGGAGTCGTAGCCGACCCACTTGACGCCCTTCGCCTGCGCGACCTGGCCGGTGGCGGGGCTGTCGACGTTCTGCGCGAGCACGTCGGCGCCGGCGGCGACGAGGCTCTCGGCCGCCTTCTTCTCCTTGGCCGGGTCGAACCACGAGTTCGTCCAGACGAGCTTGAGCTTCGCGTCCGGCCTGACCTTCTGCACGCCGAGCATGAACGCGTTCGCGTGGCGGATCACCTCGGGGATCGCGAAGGGGACGACGTAGCCGATCACGCCGGACTTCGTGGCCGCGCCGGCGGCGATGCCCGAGAGGTAGATCGCGTCCTCGCCCGCGCCGAAGTAGACGGCGTAGTTCTTGCCGGTGCCGATGCCGGTCGCCTGCTCGAAGTAGAGGTCGGGGTTCTTCGCGGCGGTCGGCTTCATGTACTTCTGGAAGCCGAACGAGGTGGCGAAGATGATCTTGTTGCCGTCACGGATCAGGCTGTCGAGCACCTGCTGGAACTGCGGGCCCTCGGGGACGTTCTCCTTGAAGGTCGTCTCCACCTTGGCACCGAGCTTCTTCTGCACGTAGAGCCGGCCGGCGTCGTGTGCCTGCGACCACCCGCCGTCATTGTGCGGGCCGACGTAGATCCATGCAGCCTTGATCGTCTCCTGTCGCTTCGCCGAACCCGTCGCCGCGAGGGCGAGCGCCGCGACGAGGACGACGGCCAGCGCCACGACGAGCGGCAGTCTGGTTCTCCTCATGCTTCCTCCCTGTGATCGGACCCTCTGACGCGCCGACGATATACGACCTCCGCGCTGTTCGCGGTTGCGCCGACAAACGCCGCGAGCGGCCGCAGGCTCGAACCGAGAGCGGCGGGCGGCCGCTCCGATCGCCCGTTATCGTCCCCCGGATGGTCGATCTCGCACGCCGGCTCGCGGTCGCCCGCGGGGACGCGCCCGCCGACCTCGTCGTGCGAGGCGGACGGGTGCTGTCGGTCTTCACCCGCGAGTGGCTCGAGGCCGACGTCGCGATCGTCGACGGCTGGATCGCCGGGGTCGGGAGCTACGCGGGCGCCGAGACGATCGACGCGGCCGGCCGCTACGTCGCGCCGGGCCTGATCGACGCGCACATGCACGTCGAGTCGGTGAAGCTGACCCTCGACGAGCTCGCGCGCCTGATCCTGCCGCTCGGGACGACGACGATCGTCGCCGATCCCCACGAGATCGCGAACGTCCTCGGCGCCGACGGCGTCCACTGGCTCCTCGACGTGTCGGCGGCGATCCCGCTCGACGTGTACTTCATGGCGCCGTCGTGCGTGCCGGCCTCGCCGTTCGAGTCGCCGCGCCGGCCGCTCACCGACGGCGACCTCGAGGGCTTGATGCGACGGCGGCGCGTGCTCGGCCTCGCGGAGATGATGAACTTCCCGGGCGTCGTCTCGGGCGACGCGGACGAGCTCCGCAAGCTCGCGCTCGACGGCGCTCACCACGTCGACGGCCACGCGCCCGGCCTGCTCGACGGGGCGCTCCAGGCGTACGCCGCCGCGGGCATCCGCTCCGACCACGAGTCGCTGACGCCGGAGGAGGGCCGGCAGCGGATCCGCGCCGGCATGTGGCTCCTGATGCGGGAGGCGTCGATGGCGCGAAACCTGCAGGCGCTGCTCCCGCTCGTCGCCGAGCTCGGGCCGCACCGCATCGCCTTCTGCACCGACGACCGCGACCCCGAGGACGTCGCCGATACGGGGCACGTGAACGGGATGGTCAGGGACGCCGTCGCCGCCGGCGTCCGGCCAGAGGACGCGCTCGCGATGGCGTCGCTCCACGCGGCCCAGTGCCACCGGCTCGTGCACCTGGGGCGCTGGCGCCCGGCTACCAGGCCGACCTCCTCGTCTTCCCCGACCTCGAGTCGTTTCGCCCGGACGTGGTGCTCAAGCGGGGCCGTCCGATCGGCGACGTGCCGCGCATGCCTGTCCCCGAGTGGGTGCGAGAGTCGGTGCGGATCGCGCCCGTCACGGCGCGCGAGCTCGCGATTCCGTCCGGCGGCCAGAGGGTGCGGGCGATCGGGCTCGTGCCGCAGCAGGTCGTGACCGAGTCGCTCGTGCGCG
>VGCB01000428.1 GCA_016870235.1 Actinomycetota bacterium
CCAGGCTCGTACCGCTCGGCCTCGTCGGTCGCGCTGCCGATGAGCGCGTCGAGCTCGACGCCAGCCTGCGCCAGTGTCGGGAGCTCGCGGGCGGTGGCGACGAGCACGCGCGCGCGACGCGAGGCGACGACCGCGTCGACGTCGCCCGCGGTGAAGAAGACCGCGTCCGTCGTCCGCAGCTCCTCCCACGGCAGGCGATCGTCATGCCCCCGCGGATGGAGCTTGGCCCCGACGGTCGTGATCGTCCGCTCGCCGCGCTCGTCGACGTGCGTGAACGCCCACCGTGTCGGCCGCTCGTCGGCGGGAGCGTGGACGACGACGCCGCGATCGCGAAGCTCCGCCACGGCGCGCCGACCAAGCTCGTCGTCGCCGACGTACGTGAAGAGGTGACACTCGTCCGCGAGCAGCGCGAGCTGCACCGCCGCCACCGCTCCCGCCCCTCCCGCCTGCTCCCAGCCGTCGGTCGCATGGGCGATGTGCCCGGGCGACGGCACGTGATCGACGTGGCAGAAGCGGATCCAATCGACGTGCCCGACGACCGCGACTCTCATCCGCGGAGTGTCCCACACCGCCCTCGACCCGGGCCTCCACGATCTCACAGGACAGCCGCCAGAGCCGTTTCCAACGATGATGGAGGCAATGACGCACCGGGTTCCGCCGTTCGAGCGGTTCTACGTCGAGCACCGCGACGAGGTCCTGCGGGTCCTCTGCCGCCTGCTCGGCCGCGACGCCGCCGAGGACGCGTTCCAGGAGACGTTCCTCCGCGCCCTCCGGGCCTACGGCCGCCTCGAGCACGGCTCGCACCTCCGCGCCTGGGTGCTGACGATCGCCCGCAACGTGGCGCTCGACGCCCATCGGCGGACGCGACCGGCCGGCGAGCTGCCCGATCTTCCACACGAGGACGGGCGACCGGCGTTCGAGGATCTGGCGCCGCTGACCGACGGGCTCCCGGAGAAGGAGCGCGCAGCGGTCGTCCTCCGCTACGGCTACGACCTGACGTACGACGAGATCGCCGCCGCACTCGGCTCGAGCGCCGACGCCGCGCGGCAGGCGGCCTCCTCGGGCGTCCGACGACTGCGACGAAAGGGCTCGACATGACCGTCTCCACCGATCTCGACCGCCGCTTCCGCGAGGCCGCCGGCCGCGCCGGGCTCCTCGACGCCGGGTACGACGTCGTCGACTCGGAGATCGGGCCGCTCCTCGTCGCCGTCAGCGACCGCGGCCTGCTCCGCATCTCGTTCGACAGCGAAGCCGACCACCACCTCGAATGGATCGCACGCCTCGCAGGGCCCGGCGTCCTCCGCACGCCGAGAGCGGTCGACGCAGTGCGTCGGGAGCTCGACGAGTACTTCGCCGGCAAGCGGCAGGCGTTCGACCTCTCGGTCGACCTGCGCGGGCAGGCCGCGTTCACGATCCGCGTCCTCGACGAGCTCGCGCAGGTGCCGTTCGGCGAGACGGCGACGTACGCCGAGCTCGCCCGCCGCGCCGGCAACCCGAAGGCTGCCCGCGCTGTCGGGATGGTCATGAACAAGAACCCGATCCCGATCGTCCTCCCCTGCCACCGGATCGTCGGCGCGAACGGCAGCCTGACCGGCTACGCCGGCGGGCTCGACGTCAAGGAGCGCCTGTTGCGGCACGAAGGCGTAGTCCTCTGATGCATACCTGGCCGTTGTCCGCGCGCGTCTGGTGGGTAAGGACCGACGTACCAGACGCGCGCGGACAACGGCCCCACTCGGCTCAAACGGGGATTGGGATCGGACACTCCGTTTCCTGAAGCAGGGGGAAGGTCCCCCTGACCCCCTCAGAGACACCAGCTCGATGTTCATAGCTTCGGTGTTCTGACCGTGGTGGGCTCGTGCACCTATGACGCGTCCGGCTGAAGCCAGACGCGAGAAGAGCGGGTGCTCGAACCATGAGATCGAGGGGTTCCCAAGGGGAAGGGAGTTCCCCTGGCTTCAGGAAACGAATCGATCGACTCGAGCCCCAGCCCTACAACAGTGGGGCCGTGTTCTCGCGCGTCTGGTACGTCGGTCCCTCACTCACCAGACGCGCGAGAGCACGGCCAAGCATGCAATCAACAACCCAGATCGGCGCGGAGGCGGAAGCCTCTTCCCCACACGTTCTCGATCGTGATCGGAGCGGCGGCGTCGTCGAGCTTGCGGCGGATGCGGCAGATGTGGGAGTCGAGCATCCGCGTCCGCGCGTCGTAGCGGATGCCCCACACGTCTCGGTGGAGCTCGGCCCGCGTGAACACCCGTCCCGGCGACGAGGCGAGCCGTGCGACGACGTCGAACTCCCGCGCCGAGAACGAGACCACGACCTCGCCTACCGACACCTGTCGGGCACGGAGGTCGACGACGAGCTCACCCACCTCCATGCGATCGGCCTGACCGACCGTCGTCCGGCGCAGGAGCGCGCGGATGCGCGCGACGAGCTCGAGGTAGAGGAACCGATCGACGACATCGTCGGCCCCTTTCTCGAACGCGCGCACGCGATCGACCGCGTCCGATCCCGGCTTGGTGAGGACGATGACCGGGACGTTGCGGTCCCAGCGCCGTCCGGGCTCTCCCTCGCGAAGCCGGGCGCAGAGGTCGGGCTCGCCGGCGACGACGATGTCGGGCGCCGTCCGCTCCGCGAGGTCGAGCGCCTGGGAGCTCCAGCCCGCCTCGATCACGTGGAAGCCGTCGTCGCTGAGGTGCCGCTCCAGGTACGCCCGCGAGTCCAGCTCGGGATCGGCCAGGAGGACTGCGTTCGTCCGCATTCTTCGAGGCTAGACGCCACCGTCTCGCCGCGCCATTGTCCTTTGCCTCAGATCCGTCACACTTTGTCCCCATGACGCCCAGCTGCCCTCGTCACCCAGGGACGACTCCATGCTCGCCGCCGTAGCCGTCCTCGCCGCCGCCTGGGCTGCGGGATCGCCGCTGCCCGAGCCGCGCACCGAGGTGGCTGCGGCGCCGCTCCGCGACGAGATCGTGGTCGTCGGCGGCTTCCTCGAGACCGGCGCGAACAGCCGCCGCGTCGACGCGTACCGGCCGGCCGACGACCCGTGGCGCCGTCTCCCGGACCTCCCCGTCTCCGTCGACCATGCGGCCGCCGCCTCGTGGCGCGGACGCGTGGTCGTCGTCGGCGGCTACAGGACCGACCGCAGGCCGCTACGCGCCGCATTCCTCTACGACGGCACGAGCTGGCGGCGCCTTCCGGCCCCGCCCGAGCCGAGGGCC
>VGCB01000429.1 GCA_016870235.1 Actinomycetota bacterium
AGCAGGTGGTCGAGAACCGGAACGCCGGTGGCGACGTTCGCGAGACCCGTTCCCGGGGCGACGCGGGCGCCGCTCACAGCTCGCCGCGCTCGATCGACGCTCCGATCCCTCGCAGCCGCTCGTCGATCCGCTCGTAGCCGCGGTCGATCTGGCGGATGTTCCCGATCGTCGACCGCCCCTCGGCGCAGAGCGCCGCGATCACCATCGCCATGCCCGCCCGGATGTCGGGGCTCTCGAGCCGCTGACCCAGCAGTCGTGCCGGGCCGGTGACGACGGCGCGGTGGGGATCGCAGAGGATGACACGGGCACCCATGGACACGAGCTTGTCGACGAAGAAGAGACGGCTCTCGAACATCTTCTCGAAGATCAGGACCGTCCCGTACGCCTGTGTCGCCACGGTCAGGGCGATCGAGGTGAGGTCCGCGGGGAACGCGGGCCAGATCCCGCTCTCGATCTTGGGGATCTGGCCGCCGAGGTCATCCTGGATCCGGAGCTCCTGGCCCGGCGGGACGCGAAGCGTCGTCTCCCCCACCTCCAGCTCCATCCCGAGCTTGCGGAAGGCGGGGATGATCGAGATCAGGTCGTCCGGCTCGACGTCGTCGATCGTCAGGTCGCCGCCGGTGACCGCCGCGAGCGCCGCGAAGCTCGCCACCTCGATGTGCTCGGGGCCGATCCGGAAGGTGCCGCCGCCGAGCCGGTCGACGCCCTCGATCCGCAGCACGTTGCTGCCGATCCCGTCGATCCGCGCGCCGAGGGAGACGAGGAACCGGCAGAGATCCTGGACGTGGGGCTCGCAGGCCGCGTGCCCGACCACTGTCGTCCCCTTTGCGAGCACGGCCGCCATGATCGCGTTCTCGGTGCCCATCACGGACGCCTCGTCGAGCCAGATGCGCGTCCCCACGAGCTCCCGCGCCGCCAGCTCGTAGGCGCCGTTGATCTCGATCTCGACCCCGAGCTCGGCGAAGGCGTGGATGTGGGTGTCGAGCCGGCGGCGGCCGATCACGTCGCCTCCCGGCGGCGGCACCGTCGCGCGGCCGAAGCGCGCGAGCAACGGTCCGGCGAGGAGGAACGACGCGCGGATCTCGCGACAGAGGCGCGGATCGAGCGCCGTCTTGGCGACGGTCGAGCCGTCGATCGCGATCTCGTTCGGGCCGGTCCACTCGACCTGCGCCCCGAGGTCGTCGAGCAGCGCCACCATCGTCTCGACGTCGCTGATCCGGGGGACGTTCGAGAGCGTGACAGGCTCGGACGCGAGCACGGTGGCCGCGAGGATCGGGAGCGCGCCGTTCTTGTTTCCGGCCGCCCGGACGGTGCCTGACAGCGGGCGACCGCCCTCGATCACGAACGACTGCATCCGGCGGGGTATCCTACCCACCCCTATGGAGGTCACCCGAGACCGCGCCTGGGAGACGCTGACCCGGCACACGAAAGGCGAGTCGCTCCTCCGGCACGCGCTCGCCGTCGAGGCGTCGGTGCGCCACTACGCGCGGCTCCTCGGCGAGGACGAGGAGCTCTGGGCCTCGGTCGCGCTCCTCCACGACTTCGACTACGAGATGCACCCGACGCTCGACCGCCATCCACAGGACGGCGCCCCGATCCTCCGAGACGAGGGCTACCCGGAGCTCGTCGTCGAGGCCGTCCTCTCGCATGCCGAGCACCTCGCGATCCCGCGCGACACGCCGCTCAAGGCGCACCTGTTCGCCT
Source organism: Actinomycetota bacterium (assembly GCA_016870235.1). Next base: position 1,705 of record VGCB01000429.1, read on the forward strand.
GCGACGAGCTCTCGGGCTTCGTGCACGCCTGCGGGCTCGTCCGGCCCACCGGGCTCGAGGGGCTCGAGCCGAAGTCGGTGCGGAAGAAGCTGAAGCAGCCGTCCTTCGCCGCGGGCGTCCACCGCGACGAGGTGTACGCGGGCGCGGAGCTGATCGGCCGCGAGCTCGACGAGCACATCGCGAACGTCGTCGCCGCGCTGCAGCCGATCTCCGGCCGCCTCGGCCTTCCCGGCTGAGATCCGTCAGCGCCAGGGGATCGCAGGCCCGTCGACCGGGTAGCCGCGCGGGTGTTGCGGCAGCCCGTCCGGGATCGCCGACCAGGCCTGCGCGTGCTCGACCCAGATGTGGCCGGCCACCTCGAGCCCTGATGCGTCGTCGAGCGTCCCGGCGCCGAAGCCGATCCGCGACCCTCCCGGCACGCGCCAGAAGAGCGCCGATCCGCAGACGGTGCAGAACCCTCGCTCCGCACCCTTCTCCGACGCGGGACTGTGACGCCAGCGGAGATGCTCGGCACCGTCGATCTCGAGCTCGGTCGCCTGGGCGACGGTCGCGGGCCACGGCCCTCCCGTCCAGCGACGGCACTCGACGCAGTGGCACACGAGGATGTCGCGGACCGCGCCTGCGACCTGGAAGCGCACCGCTCCGCAGAGGCAGCGCCCGGATCTCACGCCGCGACGATAGCGACGAGCCGGTCGAGGTCGTCGTCGCTCGTCCACCAACCGACCGACACGCGGACGAGGCCCGTCCGTGGGATCTCGCGCACGACCACGCCTGCGCGCGCGAGCGCCGCCACCACCTCGGCGGCGGCGGTCCGGGGACGGAAGGAGACGAGGGTCGACGGCCTCGGCACGCCGGCGACGTCGACCGGTACCGGCGGGAGCAGCTCGCGCACCCTCGCCGCCTGGCGGGCGGCGCGCGCGAACGCCCACTCGGGCCGCTCCCGGATCGCGGTCGCGAGCGCCGCCAGCGAGCCGGCCTGGATCCAGTTCGGCTCGAAGCGCTGTGCGCCCTCACGCGGTGTGAACGATCCGTCGGGCTCGTAGGCGACCTGCGAGAAGTACGAGGGGCGGGCGACGGGCAGCGTGTCCGGCTCGGCGACGACGAGCGCGCCCGTCGCGTCGGGGCCGCACAGCCACTTCTGGCCGGACACGGTGAGAAAGTCGATCCCGTCCGCCGCGACCGGGATCGCGCCCACCGACTGGGCTCCGTCGACGAGGAGGGGGATCCCCGTGCTCGCCCTGATCTCGGCGACGGGCAGTGTGTCGCCGGTCGTCCAGAGCACCTGCGAGATCGCGATCAGCCGCGTCCGCGGGCCGACGGCGGCCACGATCCGCTCCGGCTCGGGCGGGACGACGACGATCCGGGCGGGGCTTGCTCCAAGAGCGCCGAGAAGGCCGAAGTGCTCGTCCGTCGTCGTCACGATCTCGTCCCGGGCGGAGAGGCCGAGGCCGGCGACGACGATCGCGCAGCCGTCCGAGGT
>VGCB01000430.1 GCA_016870235.1 Actinomycetota bacterium
CGCGTGGGGCCCGGGCGGGCTCACGTGCGTCGCGACCGCCGTCGTGCCCGACGGCTGACCGCCGCGGCCCGCCCCTCCGCGCGCGACGGCTACCCGGACGGGAAGGCGCCGGCAGGAGCTAGTCTGCGCGCCGATGGCCGAGATCGTCGACACGAACAGCTTCAAGAACGGGATGCACATCGAGCACAAGAGCGCGGTGTGGCGGATCGTCCAGTTCCAGCACGTGAAGCCCGGCAAGGGCGGTGCCTTCGTCCGCACCAAGCTCAAGAACCTCGAGTCGGGCGCCGTCGTCGACGAGACGTTCCGCGCCGGCGAGAAGTTCCCGCGGGTCCACACCGAGGTGCGCAACGTGCAGTACCTCTACGACGACGGCAGCGAGGCCCACTTCATGGACGAGGAGACCTTCGAGCAGTTCGGGCTCCCGCGCGGCGACGTCGCCGACGAGCTCCTGTTCATCCTCCCCTCGAGCTCGGTGCAGATGCTTGCGGTCAACGGCAAGCCGTCGGGGATCCAGCTTCCCGCCTCCGTCGAGCTGGGCGTCAGCGATACCGAGCCGGGCGTCAAGGGCGACACGGTCTCGAACGTGACGAAGCCGGCGACGCTGGAGACGGGCGCCGTCGTCCAGGTGCCGCTCTTCGTCAACGTCGGCGACCGTGTCAAGGTCGACCCGCGCGAGACGCGGTACATCTCCCGCGCCTGAACGGCCGACCGCGCGCCGGCGCCGTCCTCAGCGGACGGTGACGAGCTCCTTCGTGAAGCCGGCCAGCACGTCGCAGCCCGTCTCGGTGACGGCGACGAGATCCTCGATCCGCACGCCGCCGAGCCCTTCGAGGTAGACCCCCGGCTCGACGCTGACGACGTTGCCGGCCGCGAGCGTGTCGGCAGACTCGGGGCGCAGCGTCGGCGCCTCGTGCACCTCCAGGCCCACGCCGTGCCCGAGGCCGTGGCCGAAGGCCTCGCCGAGCCCTGCCGCCTCGATCGTCGACCGCGCAGCTGCGTCCGCCGCGGCGCCGGTGACGCCGGCCCGGACGGCGGCGAGGCCGTCGAGCTGGGCCGCTGCGCAGATCGCGTACGCCTCCGCCAGCCGATCGGGCAGCGGCCCGGTCGCGAACGTCCGCGTCGCGTCCGAGTTGTAGCCCTCGACGAGCCCACCCATGTCGACGGTGACGAGGGTCCCGGCCGGTATCTCGACCTCCTGCGGGACGGCGTGCGGGCGCGACCCGTTCGTCCCGGAGGCGACGATCGGAGGGAAGGCGAGCGCGTCCGCTCCCCGCTCCCGGAAGCGGCGCTCGACGAACCAGGCGAGGTCCTTCTCCGTCCGCCCGGTGAACCGCTCCTCGGCGAGATCCCCGTAGACGGCGTCCGCGATCCGGCAGGCCGCCCGGATCGCCTCGATCTCGGCCGGCTCCTTGATCGCGCGGAGCCCCTCGACGACGCCGGCGGTCGAGACGAGCTCCGCGCCGCCCGCGCGCAGCCGGTCGGCGGCGGCGACGCTCACGTGCTCCGCCTCGATCGCCACGCTCTGCCCGGCGAGGAGCTCGGACAGCGCTCCGATCACGTCGCGCTTCGTCCGGACGAGCTCGACGTCGGCAACGGCCCGCGCCGCCTCGACGTAGCGGAAGTCGGTGTAGAGCCGCGTGTGCCCCAACGGCTCCACGAGCAGCGCCACGTTCGAGCTCGCGAACCCGACCAGGTAGCGGACGTGGACGCCCTTGGTCACGAGAAGCGGCCGCTCGAGTCGCGCGGCCAGCCTTTCGAGCCGGCTCATCCGCGCGCCTTCGCGAGGTGCTCGAGGGCCTCGCGGTAGCCCTCGAACCCCTTGCCCATGACCCGGTGGGAGGCGATGCCCTCGAGGATCGAGGATCGGCGCCACTCCTCGCGCTCGTCGACGTTGGAGATATGAACCTCGACGACCGGCCCCTTGAACGGCTCGACCGCGTCGTGGATCGCCCACGCGTAGTGCGTCCAGGCGCCGGGGTTGAGCACGAGGCCGTCGGCCGCGCCGAGCGCCTGGTGGATCCACTCGACGTACTCGCCCTCGTGGTTCGTCTGCCGGCAGCGGACGGTCAGCTGCAGCTCGCGCGCCCACGCGTAGATCCGCGTCTCGAGATCCTGGAGGCTGTCCCTCCCGTACATGGTGGGGTCGCGCCGGCCGAGGAGCGAGAGGTTGACACCGTTGAGAACGTCGATCCGCATGTGCAGGAAACCTACGCGATGAGGGCGTCGAGGGCCGCCCTCACCTCACGCTCGGGCACCTCGACGCCGAAGCGCGGACGGCCGGGCGCGTCGAGCAGCACGAGCCTCGGCGACCCGCCGGCGGCCTTCTTGTCGTGCGCCAGCGCCCGCCAGGCGACCTCCCGGTCGACACGGGCCTTCTCGGGCCGGAGCACGCGCTCGACCGTCCGCGCCTCCTCCTCGAGGCCGCTCAGCCGCAGCGCCGCCAGCAGGCCGAGCGCGACGCAGCGGCCGTGGTGCAGCGCGTATCCCGCCGCCGCCTCGATCGCGTGCCCGAACGTGTGCCCGAGGTTGAGCACGTTGCGGAGGCCGATGTCGGTCGGGTCGGCGAGGCAGACACCGCACTTGTAGGCGGCCGACCTGCGCACGAACTCGTGCTCGGGCAGGCTCCAGATCTCCTCGCCGAGGAGCAGGCCGGTCTTGACGACCTCGGCGAGCCCGTTCAGCCGCTCCTCCTCGGGCAGCGTCTCGAGGAGCACGGGATCGACGACGACGCGGGCCGGCCAATGGAACGCGCCGACCAGGTTCTTGCCGCCGGGGATGTCGATCGCCGTCTTGCCGCCGATCGCGGCGTCGACCTGCCCCATCAGCGTCGTCGGCACCGCCGTCCAGGCGATGCCGCGCTTGTAGGTCGCGGCAGCGAAGCCGGCGACGTCGGTCGTCGTCCCGCCGCCGAGCGCGACGACGCCACCGTCGCGCCCCACGGTGAAGGCGCGCCAGAGACGATCCAGCACGTGCGTCGTCTTCGCGGGCTCGCCTGCCGGGACCTCGTGCGTGGCGATGTCGCGCTCGGCGAGGGCGAGCTGCGCCCGCGCCCCGTGGATCCCGTTCACGCGCGCGTCGACGACGAGCTCGACCGGCCCGGAGCCGGGCACGAGGTCGGCCAGGAGGTCGACGGCGCCGCGCTCGACGTGGACGCCGGCGGCGGCGAGCAGGACGCCGTC
>VGCB01000431.1 GCA_016870235.1 Actinomycetota bacterium
ACCGGCGGGGGCGGTGGGATCGGTCGCGCCACCGCGATCGAGATGGCCCGTCAGGGCGCACGCGTGGTCGTCTCCGACGTCAACGACGCGGGTGGCGAGGGGACGGTGGCGGCGATCGCGGGCGCCGGAGGAACCTCCGTCTACCGCCGCTGCGACATGCGCTCGGCCGACGAGATCGAAGGGCTGATGGCCCACGCCGTCGCCACGTACGGGAAGCTCGACGTCCTGCACAACAACGCGGGCGTCCACGAGAGCGTCTTCACCGACCGCATGACCGTTCAGGACGTGCCGCTCGAGGTGTGGGACGCGGTGATGGACATCAACCTCAAGGGCGTCTTCCTCGCAGCCAGGGCCGCCTACCCGCACATGAAGGCCGTCGGGGGCGGCTCGATCGTGAACGCCGGCTCGACCGCGTCGGTGCTCGGCTTCCCCATGTGCCCGGTCTACACAACGGCCAAGCACGGGGTCGCGGGGCTGACGAAGATGATGGCGATCGACTTCCGTGAGGCGAACATCCGCGCGAACTGCTACGCCCCCGCCTCGATCGACACGGCGATGGTGAGCAAGTACTACGAGTCGGCGGAGGACCCGGAGCTCGTCAAGAGCTACATGGCCGCCTCGCACCTGAACGGCCGTCTGGGCACGGCGGAGGAGGTCGCGAAGCTCGTCTGCTTCCTCGCCTCCGACGACGCGTCGTTCATCAACGGCGTCGTCTACCTGATCGACGGCGGCGCGCTCGCGTGGCGCGGGACCGTGGTCTAGCGATGCCCACGAGCGCGCACCACCACATCGCGGTCAGGGTCGCCGACATGCAGCGGGCGGCCGACTTCTACATCGCCGCGCTGGGGGCACGCTGGCTCGCGAAGCCGTTCACGCTCGAAGGAGACGAGATCGCCCAGCTCTGGGGCGGGCATCCCGGGCTCCGCGTCCACGTCGCTCTCCTCGGCTTCGACGAGGGCGGGCTCGAGCTCTTCCAGTTCGACAGCCCGAGCCATCCGACGGGCGTCACCGATCCGGCCCAGGATCGGATCATGCATTGGGGGCTCCGCGTCGACAACGTCCGCGAGACGCTGGCGCTCGTCGAGCGCCACGGCGGCTCGGCCGTCCACCCCGTCCTCGAGTGGGGCGGGAACGACATCGTCTACTGCCGCGATCCCGACGGCAACGTCTTCGAGCTGATCGCGACGCCGTTCGAGGAGAACGTCCGTGCGACGCTCGAGGTCATGCCCGACGCAGTTCCGTAGGGATCTACGGGCGACGCCCGGCTCAAGGTCGGTTGAGGGCGGGCCGATAGCTCGATCGTGCGGCTCGCCGAGCTCATCCTCCGCCTGCCCCGGCGTCGTCACCGGTTCACCAGCCAGGATTCCGGCGACGTCCTGATCGGGCTCGCCCGCGAGGCGAAGGGCGACGGGCTCGATGGCGCCGAGCGAGGCGCCACGCTTGCGCTGACGGCGGTGTTCGTGCTCTCGGCGATCGCGCTCAACGTCTTCTCGACGTCGCACCGCACCGTCGAGCCGGTTCTTCTGGTAGCGCTTCTCGCGGCCTTCGCGGTCGCCTCGCGGGTCGAGTTCGAGATCGGGAGCGGGACCGCAATCCCGACCCAGGTCGCGTTCGTGCCGATGCTGATGCTCGCGCCGGCCGGGCTGATCCCGCTCCTCGTTCTCGCCGGTCTCCTGCTCGGCAGCACCGTCGAGGTGCTGCGAGGCGACCGCCACTTCGAGCGGGTGCTCGTGCTGGCCGTCTCGTCCTCGTACTCCCTCGGGCCCGCGCTCGTCCTCGAGCTCACCGGCGAGCCCGCGCTCTCGTGGCAGTCGTCATGGGTGTACGCCCTCGCCTTCGTCTCGGCCTCGGTCGTCGACCTCGCATCGCACATCCTCCACCAGCTCCTCGCGGTCGGTGTACGGCCGAGCCTGCAGCTCCGCCTGATGGGGGAGGTCGTCCTCGTCGACGCAGCGCTCGCGCCGGTCGGCATCCTCGTCGGGGCAACGGCCCAGAAGAGCACGGTCGCGCTGCTGGCGGCGATGCCGTTCCTCGGCCTCCTCGAGTGGTTCGCTCGCGAGCGCCGCCGAAGAGTCGACCAGGCACTTCAGCTCAGTCAGGCATATCGCGGCACAGCGCTCCTGCTCGGCGACGTCGTCGAGGCAGACGACGCATACACGGGGAGCCACAGCCGCGAGGTGGTGGGGCTCGTCCTCGACGTCGCCGACGTGATGGCGCTCGATGAGGGCGCGCGTCAGCGCGCCGAGTTCGCGGCCCTCCTCCACGACGTCGGCAAGATCAGGGTCCCGTCCGCGATCGTCAACAAGCCCGGTCCGCTCGACGACGACGAGTGGGCGGTCATGCAACGGCACACCATCGAGGGCGAGGCCCTGCTCACGCGCGTCGGCGGCCTGCTCGGGGAGGTGGGGGTGATCGTGCGCTCCTGTCACGAGCGGTGGGACGGCAAGGGCTACCCCGACGGCCTGCTGGCCGACGACATCCCGCTCGTGGCGCGCATCGTCGCTGCCTGCGACGCCTACAACGCGATGACCACCGATCGCCCGTACCGGCGGGCGCTCTCCGAGGAACAGGCCCTTGGCGAGCTGAGGGCCAACGCGGGCACGCAGTTCGATCCCCAGGTCGTGCGGGCACTGATCGAGGTGGTGTCACGGACGCCGGCCGCGCCGCTCCTCCGTCGCGAAGCCGCCTGACCCACCGTCGGGCGGCGCTCGCCGCGACCCTCGGACGAGGGAGCGAAGTCATCCCGGAGGGTGATACACGCGACGTCCGGCCTGGAGAGAGTGAGTGCGTTCGCCTGAACCACGGAAAACAGGCCAGACACGAGAGAGGACTTCGCGTCAGATGCACATGAACACGATCGTTGCGCGGTTGCGACGGCCGCTGGCAGTGGCAGCGGCCGCGATGGCGGCGGTCGCCGTCGTCCCCACCGCGTTCGCCGGCGTCACGCCCTGGCAAGGGCAGACGACCGACGTTCCCACGGCGTGCGAGCCGGTGAAGACGTTCAAGGTCTTCAAGGCATGGGGTGACAACTCCCAGTACTTCCTCGCCCCTAACGGCGGCCTCGAAGCCGGTGTCCAGGGTTGGAAGCTCGAGCCCGGCGCTACGGTGGCGATGGGCAACGAGCCCTTCTTCCTCAACTCCAAGCGCGATCTCTCGTTGCTCGCGCTCGCGACC
>VGCB01000432.1 GCA_016870235.1 Actinomycetota bacterium
CCTCGTCGCGCTCCCCGTGTTCGCGATCCTGCTCCTCGCCGACCGGGCCGGCCCGAGCTGGGCCGCGGGGATCCTCTTCGGCGTCGCGGGCATCACCGACCAGCTGGACGGCTGGCTCGCGCGCCGCTGGAACGTCGAGTCGGAGTTCGGGAAGATCGCGGACCCGCTCGCCGACCGGCTGATGATCGGCCTCGCCGTCGTGATGCTGGTCGTCCTCGACCGGCTGCCGTGGGCGGGGCTGCTCCTGCTCGGACGCGATCTCGCGCTGATCGCCGGCTACCGGCTCGTCGCCGATCGCGGCTACCGGTTCCAGGTCAACCAGCTCGGCAAGATCGCGACGTGGGGGCTCTACGCGTCGGTCGGGTTCGTCCTCGTGACGGAGAAGGGGACGACGTGGCCGCTCGTCTGCTTCTGGATCAACCTCGGCCTGGCGCTGCTGGCGGCGGCGCAGTACGTGCTGAAGGCACGCCGCGAGGTCCGGTGACTGCCCGCGGACGGCTCGCAGCGGGCAGGGAGCGGTACGCTGACGGCGAACTCAACCCCGACCTTCGCCTGAGGTGGGCTCGACAAGCCTCAAGTTGAGGTTGACCCCCTTCGTATCCAGTGGTTCAATCGGTGCAACGACGAAAGGCAGGACGTGGAGCCCTTCCCCGATCTCTCGACCCTGAGCGATGACCAGCTCTCCGCGCTGATCGCCGAGCGCGAGGCGGAGGAGGACCGCATTTCCTACCGCCGACGCGTGCTGCACGGCCGGATCGACATCCTCCGCGGCGAGCTCGTCGCGCGGATCCGCGCACGGGTGGAGGAGGGCACGATCGAGACGGTGACGGGCGAGCCGCACGAGCGCCCGATCTTCGAGGGGACCGGCGAGGTGCCCGAGGAGCACGACCTCGAGCCGCTCGACGACCTCCACACGATCTCGACGCAGGACCTGCGCGACATGATCCACGAGCTCGAGCGGGAAGAGGACGACGTCTCGCTCCATCGGCGGTTCCTCCACGGCCAGATCGACATCCTCCGGGCCGAGCGCAGCCGGCGGGCACGGGGCGAGCACGTCGGCACCACCGATCTCGCCGGCATCCTCGGTCGTCCAGGGCGTGCCGACGAAGGGGCATGAGCCACATCTACTGCCCGGAGTGCGGTTTCCAGAGCCCGGAGGCCGCGAACTTCTGCTCGCGCTGCGGGGCGCTCGTCGCACGCGACGTGCGGGACGAGACGACGCAGTCGATCGACCCTGGCGAGATGACCGTCGAGGACGTCTTCGAGCTCGCGTCCGGACCGACGCTCGTCGTGCGCGCCGGTGGCGGTCGTGTAGGCGAGCGGTTCGTGCCCGCGCTCGGGAAGACGCTGATCGGGCGGTCGCCCGACTGCGACATCTTCCTCGACGACGTCACCGTCTCGCGCCGGCACGCGGAAGTCACGCGTGACGAGCGCACGATCTCCATCCGCGATCTCGGTTCGCTGAACGGCACGTTCGTCAACCGCCGGCGCATCGAGACGGCCAAGCTCGAGGACGACGACGAGGTGCAGATCGGCAAGTACCGCCTCACCTATCTCGAGCGATGAGCACGACGACCGAGACCTCGTCCCCGGCCCAGCTGCACACGATCGGCGCAGTCTGCGACGGCCTCCGCGAGGAGTTCCCGGACATCTCGATCTCGAAGATCCGCTACCTCGAGGATCAGGGGCTGCTGCAGCCGAAGCGCACGCCCGGCGGGTACCGCCTCTTCTCCGAGGGAGACGTCGAGCGCCTGGTCACGATCCTCCGGCTCCAGCGTGACGCCTTCCTGCCGCTCCGGGTGATCAAGGAGGAGCTGGCGACGCGCTCGACAGAGCTCGCCGCGCGGCGGCCGCCGTCCGTCCGCGAGCAGGAGCGCGAGATCGACTTCGCCGAGCTGCTGGAGCGCTCGGGGATCTCACCGGAGTTCGCGCGGGAGCTCGAGGAGTACGACCTGCTCTCGGCGCGCGTCGAGTCGGGCGAGCGCCTGTACTCGGAGAGCGACGGCGAGGTCGCCGCCGCCTGCGCCCGCATCGCCCGCAACGGCGTCGACGCGCGACACCTCCGCGCGTACCGAACGGCGGCGGCGCGCCAGTCCGGCCTGATCGAGCAGCTCGTCGCCCCCGGCCTGCGCTCGCGCGACGCCGAGCGCCGGCGGGCGGCGCTCGGCGAGCTCGAGTCGCTCTCGGCAGCGGCACTTGAGCTGGCGCGCCTCCTCCTGCTGCGCGATCTCCGCGAGGTCGCGAACCGATGACCGCGGTCGATCTGACGACGAAGATCCGCGACGTGCTCGACTTCCCCCAAGAGGGCATCGTCTTCAAAGACCTGATGCCGCTGATCGGCGATGCGGACGCGTTCCGCCAGGCGATCGACGGCCTCGCCGACTGGTGCCGCCCGCGCAGACCGGACGTGATCCTCGGCGCGGAGGCCCGCGGCTTCATCTTCGGCGGCGCGCTCGCCTACACGCTCGGCTGCGGGTTCGTCCCCGCCCGGAAGCCGGGCAAGCTGCCGTGGGACACGGTGCAGGCGACCTACGACCTCGAGTACGGCACCGACACGCTCGAGGTGCACGCCGACGCGATCCGCGAAGGAGATCGGGTGATCGTCCTCGACGACGTGCTCGCGACGGGTGGCACCGCCAAGGCCAAGGTCGACCTCGTCGAGTCGATCGGCGGCATCGTCGTCGGTGCCGTGTTCGTCGTCGAGCTGACGTTCCTCCAGGGGCGGGACAAGCTCGCAGGGCACGACGTGCACGCGCTCGTCGCGTACTGAGCCTGGATCCATCGATTGGCGCGGGCGGTGCATCCTGCCAGGCTCGCGCAATTGAAAGATCGAGCGATCACGCCCATCGGTGGATCCAGGCTGAGCTCCGCGGCTCAGCTCCGTGCCGTGGCCGGGGACGGGGGACGCCGGCCCCAACCATCGGCGCGACGGGACGTCAGATACCCCTGAAGGGTGTTTTGACACCGTCCGGGAGGTCGATTACTCCTATCACCATGAGCGTGGCGGATCCGCTCACCGGAACCTACGCGATGCCGTGCCCGACGCACGGGACGACCCGGGTGCGGCTCTCCGCGTTCCGTGCTCTGGAGGAGCTCGCGGGGGCAAGCCACCCGGCCGTGTTCCGCGTCACGTTCGCGTGCGTGTGCGGCGACGAG
>VGCB01000433.1 GCA_016870235.1 Actinomycetota bacterium
GCACAGCTTCTGGGACGCGCGGTGAGCGGCGAGCGCGCCCAATCCCACGAGCACGAACACGGTCCGGAGCCTCACGCGAAAGACCGTATCACCGTCGGGCCGCACAATCGACGCCCTCTCGGGGGAGGCGACCCGATCGACGGCGCCCCGCCCCGTCACACGGGCCGGCTCCACCCCCCGGACGGCCGGGCACCCGCGCGGCTGCCCGCGGCATCAGCGGCGGCGGTGTCAGGCACCATCTCGCCATGCTCGTACGCACCGGGGAGGAGCAGGAGGCCCGCCTGATCAACCGGGAGCTCTCCTGGCTCGACTCGAGCGCCCGGATCCTCGAGCTCGCCGAGGACGCCTCGGTGCCGCTCCTCGAGCGGGTGAAGTTCTGCGCGATCTTCTCGTCGATCCTCGACGAGTTCTTCATGGTCCGGGTGGCCGGGCTCGTCGGCCAGGCGGAGTCGGGGCTCGACGTCCGCTCGGCGGACGGGCTCACCGCCCGCCAGGCGCTCGACGCGATCCGCGTCCGGGTCGCCGAGCTGACGTCGCGGCAGTCGCGGCTCTGGCGGCACGGGCTGCGCCCCTCGCTGGCCGCCGCGGGCGTCGTCGTCGGCACCATCGACGAGTGCACGCCCGCCGAGCTCGAGGAGCTCCGCCGCGCGTTCGAGCGCGACATCTACCCGGTGCTGACGCCGCTCGGGGTCGGCCCCGGCCAGCCGTTCCCGTACATCTCCGGTCTGTCGCTCTCGCTCGCGGTGATCGCCGCCGACCCCGAGACGGGAGAGGAGCGATTCGCCCGCGTGAAGGTGCCCGAGGGCCTCGACCGCTTCGTGCCCGCCGGCAGCAGGCTCGTCCCGCTCGAGTCGGTGATCGCCAGCAACCTCTCGATGCTGTTCCCCGGGATGACGGTCGTCGAGCGCGCGATCTTCCGGGTCACCCGCAACGCCGACTTCGCGCTCTCCGACGACGCCGACGACCTGCTCGAGGCCGTGGAGTCGGAGCTGCGCCGGCGACGCTTCGGCGACGTCGTCCGCCTCGAGATCTCCGCCTCGGCGTCGCGCTCGCTGGTGGAGCGCCTCGTCGACGGGCTCGCGATCGGCGACGCGGACGTCCTCGAGATCGAGGGGTTGCTCGACCTGGCCGATCTGATGCAGCTGACCGCCGCCGACCTCCCGCACCTGAAGGACGCGCCGTGGCTGCCCGTCACCCCGCCGCGCCTTGCGCGCGTCGACGACGCCGCCGACATGTTCGACGCGATCGGGCAGGGCGACATCCTCGTCCACACGCCGTACGAGTCCTTCCGCGCGAGCTTCGAGGAGTTCGTCCGCGCTGCCGCCCGCGATCCCGACGTGATCGCGATCAAGACGACCGTGTACCGGACGAGCGACGACTCGGAGCTCGTAGCGGCGCTGATGGAGTGCGCCGAGCAGGGGAAGCAGTCCGTGTGCCTCGTGGAGCTCAAGGCCCGCTTCGACGAGCTGCGCAACATCGAGACGGCACGGGCGATGGAGCAGGCCGGCGTCCACGTCGTCCACGGGTTCCCTGACCTCAAGATCCACGCGAAGATGACCCTCGTCGTGCGGCGAGAGCACGCCGGCCTGCGCCGCTACGTCCACATCGGCTCCGGCAACTACAACGCGACGACGGCGCGCCTGTACGAGGACGTCGGCGTCTTCACGGCCGACGAGGCGATCGCGGCCGATGTCGCGGAGCTCTTCAACTACCTGACGGGGTTCGGCCGCCCCCAGCGGTTCCGCAGGCTGCTCGTGGCGCCGTTCGCGATGCGGGCCCGCCTCGTCGACGAGATCCGCAAGGTGGTGGACGCCGCCACGACCGGGCAGCGCACGCGGATCCGCCTGAAGCTGAACCAGCTCGTCGACCCGATCCTCATCGACGAGCTGTACGCCGCCTCCGCCGCAAGTGTCCAGATCGAGATCTGCGCGCGTGCGATCTGCATGCTCCGCGCCGGGGTGCCGGGGCTCTCCGAGACGATCCGCGTGCGATCGATCTTCGGCCGCTTCCTCGAGCACAGCCGCGTGTACTCGTTCGAGATCGGCGACCGCGCGACGGTGCTGATCGGCTCTGCGGACATGATGCCGAGGAACCTCGACCGTCGGATCGAGGTGCTGGTTCCCCTCGACAGCGCGCAGACGCGGGACGAGGTGACCGCGATCCTCGACAGCGTGTTCGCCGACGACGTCGGCGCCTGGGAGCTCGGGCCGGACGATCGCTGGACGCGGTGCACGCCGTCGAGCGGCGCGGCGGGGCTGAGCCACCAGCTCGCGATGCAGCTGCGGGCGCAGGGATCCGCCCGACGCTGGGACGCCACGGCCCCGGGCGAGCCGTGACGTCCGGGACCGCGGCGAGGATCAGGGAGGTGCGAGTCGGGATCGTCGACATCGGATCGAACACGGCGCGCCTCCTCGTCGCCGACGTCCGAAGCGACGGCGCGATCGACACGTTCGCGAAGCGGCGCGCCTACCTCGGGCTCGGCACGGAGATCGCCGCCACCGGCACGCTCTCCGCGGAGACGATCCGCCGGACGGCGCTGATCGCGTCGGCGTACACCGAGCGCGCACGCCGCGCCGGAGCCGAGGCGCTCGAGACCGTCGTCACGGCTCCGGGACGCCAGGGAGACGCGGCGGGGGAGCTCGTCGCCGCGCTCGAGCGCGAGACCGGCACGCCGACGTTGAACCTGTCCTCGGACGACGAGGGGCGGCTCGCCTACGAGGGCGCCGTCCACACCTACGAGGGCGAGCTGCCGGACGTCGTCGGGGTCGTCGACGTCGGCGGCGGCTCGACCGAGGTCGTGGTCGGGACGCCGTCGCTCGGCGCCGCGTGGATTCGGTCGCTCGACGTCGGCTCGCTGCGGCTCTCCTCGCAGCAGCTCGCGGACGATCCGCCGTCGAAGGGCAGGATCCGCGCCGCCCGGGAGCGCGTCCGTGCGGCGATCGGCGGGCTCGACGCCCCGGCGCCCGACGTCGTGCTCGCCTGCGGGGGAAGCGCGAAGGCGGCAGCACGCGTCGCCGGGCGCCCGCTCGACGTCGACGCGCTCGACGAGGTGATCGGTCTCTGCGCCGCGACGTCGGCGGCGAAGCTCTCGCGGACGTACCGACTGCACCCCCATCGCGGGCGCACGCTCCTCGCGGGCACCGT
>VGCB01000434.1 GCA_016870235.1 Actinomycetota bacterium
GCGCCCTCGAGCACGGTCGAGGTGCCGACCTCGCCCGCGAGACCGCCGCCGCAGCGCCTGCAGCCGACCGTCGGGATCCCGGCGATCAGGGCGGTCTCGAGATGGTCGGACGCCGCGTGGCGGCCAGTCCGGGAGAGGGCGAGCAGCGAGGAGATGGTCGGCCGTTCCTCGATCACCTCGGGCGCGGGCGGGCCGCCGCGCCCCATCGCGACGACGACCACGCGGGACGTCTGCGACGCACGCCGCGCGAGCGCGCCCGTGACGGCCGTCTTGCCCATGCGCTTGCCCGTCCCGATTACCGCCACCGACGGCAACTCGTACGGCTCCCGTGTCGGCGGGTCGAAGCGGAATCCGGGCCCCGCGTACGGCACTCCCGCCACGAGCGAGCGCGCGACGAGGCGAAGCCGCCGCACCGGGTCGAGCACGGGCTCGTCGGAGAGATCGACGACGAGCTCCGGCGCATGGGCGCCGATCGCCGCCTCGAGGTCGGTCTCGAGCGGGACGCCGTAGTCCTCGCCGCCGCGGAGCTTCTCCGTCCCGCCCGCCATCACCGCGGCCACGACCTCGTGGTCGAGGGCGCCGAGCGCGTCGCGAACCACGTCGGCGTAGTGCTCGCCGTCCACGATCGCGACCGCGCGGAGACGAGGCGAGGTCACCTGCTCGAGACCTCCCGCTCGATCCGGCCGGTGTACTTCTCGTACTCGCGGGTCTCGAGGTCGAACTGGATGATGCGCTCCTGCCCGTGGAACGGGTGGCGGCGCCAGATGTCGACGTGCGTGCCGGCGACCTCGATCAGGTTGTAGCAGGGTCGCGTGTTGCCGCGGAGGCGCAGCGACGAGACGGTGCCAGTGCTGACCACGAACAGGCTCTCGAGCCGCCACGCGTACGGCACGTGCTTGTGCCCGGAGAGCACGAGCTGCACGCCCGAGCGGAGCAGGCACTCGATCGTGTCGCCGGCGTCGTACACGACGTTCCGCTCGCGCCCGGTGCCGGGGACGGGAAGCAGGTGGTGGTGCAGGACGAAGATCTTGAGGTCGGCCGGCTCGGCGGCGAACTCCGCCTCGATCCAGGGGTACCGGCCCCGCCCGATCTGCCCGTGGTCGAGATCGGGCTCGGTCGAGTCGACGGCGACGATCGCGACGCCGCGCTTGCGGAGCACCGAGCTGCGGTCGCCGAACAGCTCCTCGAAGTGGACGTACCCGACGTTGCGCGAGTCGTGGTTCCCGGGGACGACGACGAGCGCGTCGCACTCGAGCTTGTCGAGGTACTGACGAGCCGTCTGGTACTCGTGCTTGAACCCGAACGTCGTCAGATCGCCGGTGCAGACGACGATGTCGGGATGGAGGTCGTTGATCTCCGCGATCGCGCGCTCGAGCAGCGTCGCCTCGAAGTACTGCCCGCCGCAGTGCAGGTCGGAGACGTGTGCGATCCGGAGGAGGCCGTCGGGCACCCACCAAGCATAGGAGCCTTCCGCCGCCGCGGGTAGCGGGACGCGCTCGGAGACCGTCCGGCCCCGTCTCTACGGTGGAAGCGCGTTGGTCGAGGCTGCAGAGAGACCCGGAGAGCCCGGCGAGTTCCGTTCCTACTGCGGCAGCGAGCCGCCGCGCTTCGCCAACCCGATCGAGCTCGAATGCGCGCGGATCCTCGACTTCTACGGCGTGCGCTGGGACTACGAGCCGCGCTCGTTCGTGCTCGCGAGCGACGACGAAGGCCGGGTCGTGAGCGCGTTCACGCCCGACTTCCACCTCCCCGACTACGACCTCTACGTCGAGGTGACGGTGATGAAGCAGTCGCTCGTGACACGGAAGAACCGCAAGCTCCGCGAGCTCCGGCGGCTCTACCCGGACGTGAAGGTGAAGCTCCTCTACCGCCGCGACATCGAGCACCTCGCCAAGCGCCACCAGCTGCGACTGGCGCCGGCATGACGCGCCGCCGCGACCAGGGACAGGGCGCGGCCGCGACGACCGTCGATCTCCTCCGGGCGCACGGCCATCCGATCGGCGAGGTGCTGCTCCACCGGCGGGCGATCGCCGCTCGCGTGGCCGAGCTCGGGGATGAGATCACGGAGGCGCTGGCCGGGGCGGAGCCCGTGCTCCTGGCTCCGCTCAAGTCGGGCGCGATCTTCCTCGCCGACCTGTCGCGGGCGATCTCGACGCCGCACGAGCTGGAGACGGTGCAGGTCGCGGGGTACGACGGCCGCGGCGGCGGCGCCCGGCTCTTGAAGGACGCCGACCGGTCGCTCGCCGGCCGTCACGTCGTCGTCGTCGAGGACGTCGTCGACACCGGCCTCACGCTCGCGTTCCTGGCACGGACGCTCCGGGAGCGCGGCCTGGCCTCGCTCGCCGTGGCGGCGCTGCTCGACCGGCCGCACCGGCGCCTCGTGGACGACCTTCCGCTGCGCTTCGTCGGCTTCACGGCTCCTGACGAGCTCCTCTGCGGCTACGGCCTGGGCCTCGACGAGCGCTGGCGCGCGCTGCCCGACGTCCACGTGGTCGACGCCGACGCGCTGCCCGCCGCGATCGACGCCGCCTGACCCGGGAGGGCGCGATCGACGAGCAGCGTCCGACTGAAGTCGGACGCGGAGGATCGGACGTCCCGCGGTCGCACGGCCACTCCCCACCCCGTCCGACTTCAGTCGGACGGGGGCCACGCCGCAGGAGTTCCCAGGCTACAGGTAGCCGAGCGGGTCGACGGCGCTGCCGCCGACGCGCACCTCGAAGTGCACGTGGGGCCCGGACGAGTTGCCGGTGTTCCCGCTGGCGGCGATCGTCTGCCCCGCGCCGACCGACTGGCCGACGCCGACGACGAGCGCGCTGTTGTGGGCGTAGGCCGTCGCGAGCCCGCCGCCGTGGTCGACGACCACGAGGTTTCCGTAGCCGCCGAGCCAACCGGAGTAGATCACCAGCCCCGACGCCGACGCGCTGACGGGCGTCCCGGTCGGCACGGCGATGTCGATCCCCTCGTGCATGCGACCCCACCGCCAGCCGAACCCGCTCGTGACGGGGCCGCCGACGGGCCAGCCGAGCCTGCCGGAGCCGCGGGAGAAGGAGGCGCCGGCGCTCGCCGCCGAGCGCTCCGCGTTCGCGCGGGCGGCGGCAGCGGCCTGCTGCCGCCGGATCTCGGCGGCGAGCGAGGC
>VGCB01000435.1 GCA_016870235.1 Actinomycetota bacterium
CCCGACGCCGCGCGCCGGCTCGCGGGAAGGCGTCGCCTGCTTTCTCGCGGCCCCCTGCCGGCGCCCGTCCGCAACCGGTGCCGTTTGGTGCGTGGGAGTCTTCGTCGCCGCCCGTCGCACCGTCGTCCGGCCTGCGCCGGGAGGCGGCAGGGCTTGGTCACGGCGGTCCCGCTCGCGCCGCCGGCGCGCGTCGTCCTGCTCCCGCGCCTCGTTCTGCCGCTCGGCCGAGCCCCGTTTCGAGCGGACGGTCCCTGCGCCCGTCTCGCGTTCGCCGGCGACCGCGGACTCCCTGCGGCGCTTGCCTGCCACTGCCGACTCCTGGCGACGCTCGCCGGCACGGATGTCCCGCGCCCGCTCCAAGGCGCGCGCGCTCCGCTCCTGCTTTCTGCGTTCCGCGTCCGCCAGTGCCCGCTGGCGGTCGCGCGCAGCGGCGGCTCGGGCGTCGTTCCGTCGTTGCTCGCGCATCGCCTCGAGGGTGTCCCGTCGCGCCTCGGCCGCCTTCGTCCGGGCGGCCTCGGAGCGCTTGCGCTCCGCGCGACGCTCCTCCCGGCTAGGCACAGGCACTCGCTTCGACTCGGCGAGCACCCGGGCGCAGACGAGCCACGCTCATCGATCTCCCTTCGCTGCGTCCCCGTCCACGGTAGACCTGTGGCCGCACGGCGTCAACCGTCCTGCTGACTGCCTTGACACTCCGGGCGGACGGGAGTACGGTGGCCTGGCCCGCCCAGAGACGACGCGGCCGGCGTAGCACAAGGGGAGTGTGTGCCACCCGTTCTCCAGTCACGGCAGCAGATCCGCGCAGGGTCGCCCACGGTGACGGTCGCGTGAGGATCCTCTGGATGTCGGACAGCCCGACGTCGCCCTCCGGCTTCGGAAACGTCACTCGTCATGTCTGCTCCGGCCTCGCCCGCCGGGGGCACGCGATCGACATCATCGGCTGGCAGGCCTCGGGCGAGGCGATCGCGTGGGAGGGCTGCACCGTCCATCCCGTCAGGCGCCAGGATCTCGGCGCCGACGTCATCCTCGCGTACCTCCAGAAGCTGCGGCCCGACGTGCTCGTCACGCTCGCGGATGTCTGGTGGCTCACGTTCATCGAGAGCCCATTCATCTCGTCGTTTCGCAGCCTCGCCCGCATCCCGTGGGTCCTGTACTTCCCGATCGACGGCGACCTCGGCGACGAGCTGCTGCCGCCGAGCTGGGTGCGGGTCCTGCAGATCGTCGACCTGCCGGTGGCGATGAGCGAGTACGGCGCCCGGGTCGCCCGCAGGAACGGGATCGAGGCGGAGCTCGTGCCGCACGGTGTCGACCTCGACGTGTTCCGGCCTCCGACGGACAGGGCGGCGGCGAAGCGGGAGCTCGGGTACGAGGGCCGGTTCGTCGTCCTCTCGGATGCGCGCAACCAGCCCCGGAAGATGTTGCCGCGGACGCTCGACGTCGCTCGCCGGTTCACGGTGGGGAAGCCGAACGTCGTCTTCCACCTCCACTGCGACCCAGACGACCCCGCTTCGCGGTCGCCCGAGTACTGCTACGACATTCGCGCCGACGTGGAGGCCCTCGGGCTCGAGGAAGCCGTCCGCTTCTCGGCGGACATGTCGATGGCGGCCGGAGGACTTCCCCTCGAGCGCCTCGCCGCGATCTACCAGGCGGCCGACGCCCACCTCCTCGCGTCGCTCGGCGAGGGGTTCGGGCTGCCGACGCTGCAGGCCGCCGCAGCGGGTGTCGTGCCGCTCGCCGCGGACGCGACTGCGAGTGCCGAGCTCGTCGCCGGGCACGGCGTCGGACTCCCGGGCGAGCACGAGGTGCTCGACAGCTTCGGGCTGCGACGGACCCTGATCGACCTCGATGAGACGGTTCACGCTCTCGAGACGCTGTACCGGGACGAATCCCTGCGCCACGAGCTCGCGGAGGCCGGCGTGCGCTTCGCCCGACGCTACGACTGGGATGCGATCGTCGCCGAATGGGATGGATTGCTCCGTGCGCGCGTCCCGGCGCTGCAGGAGACGGTCGGAGAGACCGGACGTGAGACCAGGGTCACGCTCGAGGCGACGGGCGGGGACGACCCACTCGCCTCTGTTCGCGCCGCGCTTCCGGGGCTGCTCGGAGCTGTCAGCGTCGATGTCGGAGTCATCGAGCGGAAGGCGGGTGAGCTCGCGCTCGACGTCTGGCGCGACGCCTCCTCGGCCGCGGGTCGCCAGCTCACGCTTCCCGTCACGCTCGCACCCGCCGTGGGTCTCGTCCGCGAGCGCGTCACCGGCTGCGTCTACCTGGCGAGCGAGCGCGATGCGAGCGTCGCCAGGGCGCTCGCGCGTGTCTTCCCGGGGTTGAGCGCGTGGAGCTCCACGCAGTTCACACTCGGCCCGAGCCTCCTCGACGGCAGCCCGATCGAGGTCAAGGTCGTCCCGGGCCACGATCCGGCGCGAGACCGTCACCTCGCCGCCACGACCCTGGCGCTCGACCTCGCAGGCCTCGACCACGAGCTGCCGTGGCTCGCCGCGTCGTTCGGGGTGCCGTGCGTCGGCGTCGAGAGCACAGCCGGGCAGGAGGAGCTCTGGCCGGAGCTGACGCTGCGGGCGCCCGACGACGAGGCGGCGTTCGACCGCGCGCGGGAGATGCTGGTCGACCAGGGGCGCGCGCAAGCGGCCTGCGCGGCAGCCGCAGACCGTCTGCTGTCCGCCCGGACAGCACTCGTCGGGAAGGCCGTCTGATGCCGACGCAGATGTTCCTCGTCCAGCCGCGTGCGCGCGACGACGACGCTGCCCGGGAGGAGATCGCCGCGTTCATCGCGCAGCGGGGTGGCTTCGTCCTGATGGCGACGTCGTACGGATCGCTCATCGCCGCCTTCGATGACGTCCACCTCGACACCGTCAAGCACCATGCGCTCGTGGACTTCGCCGGTGGCGTCACGCTCGACCCGAGCGCGCCGGGCGCGGCTGCGCTGCAGCAGCTCTTCGCGCAGAACGTGGCCGCACAGCTCGCCGACCGCGACAACCCGCTCGAGCGCGCCGAGGCCGTGTTCCCACCCGGCTACCGGCCTCTCAGCTGGCCGACTGCGGAGCCGGCGCCGCCGCGCTTCCTGACGACAGACCCGATCAAGGAGGCCTGGCACGACTGATCGACATCCG
>VGCB01000436.1 GCA_016870235.1 Actinomycetota bacterium
CGCGAGGGCGCCGACGGAGACGACGCACGCGACGACCGAGAGTGCGAAGAGCCCGGGGCTCTCGAACGGAAGGTCGACGCCGAATGCGAACCGGCTGAGCAGCAGCGTCGCGACCATGCTGTAGAGCCCGATCGTCGACATCGCAATCGTCACCGGTAGGAGGACAGCGGCGAACGGAGTCGGCGAGACGACGAGCAGCTCGAGCGTGCCCTGCCACCGCTCACGCTGCATCGCCGCGCCGGCCGGGACGCTCGTCGACGACCAGACGCCCATCACGGCCGCGCCGAACGAGGCGAAGACGAGGCTGTCGCCGCCGGCGCCGGCGCGGAACATGAAGAAGGCGACGAGCGCGAAGAAGAGCGGCCAGAGCAGCCCGAGGAGGCCGTCGAACGACGACCGCATCAGCATCTTCAGGTGCAGGCGATAGCCGACGAGCAGCGGGCGCAGGAACATGCGCACGCCGGGTCAGCCCTCGTCGGTGACAAGGGCGACGTACGCGTCCTCGAGCGTCGGCTCGCGCGTCGCGATCCGCCCGACCGAGACGCCGTCGAGCCGCGCGAGCACCTCCTGGGTCGGCTCGGTCCCGCTCGCCGCCTGGACGACCACCACCTGCGCCTGCTCGCGATCCTCGACTGTCACTCCGGTCACGCCCGGGATCCCGCGGAGCGACTCGACCGCGGCGCTCTCGATCCCGTAGACCTCGATCTCGACGACCGTGGCGTCGGCAACGCGATCCTTGAGGTCACGCGGCGTTCCCTCGGCGACGAGCCTGCCCCGGGCGACGACGCCGATCCGGTCGCACAGCGCGTCCGCCTCGAACATGTAGTGCGTCGTCAGGAGCACGGTCTTCCCCGCCTGCTTGAGCGCGCCGATCGTGGCGCGGAGCTCACGGGCGCCGACGGGGTCGACGCCGATCGTCGGCTCGTCGAGGAAGATCACCGGCGGGTCGTGCAGGAGGCCGCGCGCGATGTGAAGCCGCTGCCGCATGCCGCGCGAGTACCCCTCGACCCGCTCCTTCTCGCGTCCCTCGAGACCGACGAGCTCGAGCAGCTCGTGGATCCGGGCGCGCTGCCGCCGCGGGTCGACCCCGTACAGCTCGGCGAAGTAGCGCAGGTTGTCCCAGGCGGACAAGCGCTCGTAGAGGCCGCGGTCGCCTCCGAACACATAGCCGATCCGCTGCCGCACCCACGTCGCGTCCGTGACCACGTCGCGACCGAGCACGCGGGCGACCCCCGAGGTCGGGATCAGCAGCGTGATCAGCATCTTGATCGTCGTCGTCTTGCCGACGCCGTTCGGCCCGAGCAGGCCGTAGAGCTCGCCCTCGCCGATCGCGAAGCTGACGCCGCGCACCGCCTCGACCTCGAGCGACCGGCGCCGGAACGTCCCGGTCGTCGTCCGGTACGTCCGGTGGAGATCGACGGCCTCGACGACGGGAGCCATGACCCGGGCCACCTTAGACGACGCCGGAAAACCCTTCCGGCGCGCGGTCAGACGAGGCCGCAGGCGGCGCGGAGGCGCTGCATGTCGGCGTAGCGCGTCTCGACCCCGTCGTCGCGCTTCGCCGAGAGCCGCTTGTCGCGCAGCGCCTCGAGCGCGTGGAGGAGCACGGGGAGCGGCCCCCCGCTCGCGGTGATCTGCTTCAGGTGCCGCTCCGCCAGCTCGGTGGCCGGCCTCTCGATGAAGCGGCGGACGAACAGGTCGTGGTGCTGCGCCGCCGTGTGCCCGTGGGCCTCGCAGACGGCGATGTACGCGCGCAGGTTCTCGGCGACCGGCTCCGGCAGCGGGCCGCGACCGACGACCTCGAGCCACTCGTCCATCATGCTCGCGCGCCGGACGCAGGACTGGAGCAGCAGCTGGTCATCGACCGTCATGAACGAGATCTTCTCGAGCACGAGCGCCGCGTACTGCGGGTCGGCGACGCGGCAGAGGCCGAGCGTGAGATCGACCTCGTTGATCCCCGCGAAGTCGCCCGCGTTCGCGCCCCGGTACTCCTGCCGGCCTACGCGATACGGCTTGAAGTACGGCCT
This sequence comes from Actinomycetota bacterium, assembly GCA_016870235.1. The sequence goes on from VGCB01000436.1 coordinate 2,028, forward strand.
GACGCTGTAGAAGAAGATCCGGACGTCGAGCCGCTCGTTCAGCTCTGCGTTCGTCCGTGCGATGTCCTCCAGGGCGAGCCGGGCGTCGCGGAAGAGCTGGAGCGACACCGGATGCGTGACGCCGAGCGGGATGACGCGGCGGAGGACGTCGGCGGCCCGGATCGTCGCCAGGATCCCGAGCGTGTTGTACTCGATGAAGAGCAGCTCGTCCGGCAGCCACGTGAAGCTTTTGTATACGCCGTCCCGGGCGAGGTTCGACTGGTTGACGTGGGCCGACGCGAACCGGGGGGCGACCCCGAGCCCGCTCGCGAGGCGCTGAGCGAGCGCGCTCGCCTCGGGGAATGGCGAGCGCTCCTCGCGGTCCGGGTTTGTCAGCTCGTGCCGCCGCAGCGCCGCCATGAACATGCCGACGCTGCCGAGGAGGTCGTACCCGACCTCGGCGGTCAGCTCGAGGAGCGGCAGCCCCGCGATCGCGGCGACGTGCGCGCTGCCCTCCTCGACGAGCGCGGCCTTGAGGGTGGGCTCTTCGCCGTCGACCGCGGCCGGGTCGTCGAGCTCGAGGTAGTGCTCCTCGAGCTGCGTGTTGAGGTCCTTGAAGCGGGACCGCATCCACGTGTCGAAGGCGTCGAGCTCCGGATGCATGGAGGCATCGTATTCCGGGCCGCGCGGGGCGCGTATCCGCGCCGACTGACTACCGACCCGGCTTCCGGATCGGGCTGCCGAAGAGCTCGTCCGGCCGGATCGCGGCGTCGCACTCCTCGCAGCGGACCAGGAAGGCCGACGGGAGCCGTGCGCCGCACGACCCGCACCGGCTGATGAGCCCCGACCCGCACTGCGGGCACGACGCGGGCAGCTCGTCCTCGAACTCCTCGAAGTAGCGCAGCGTGTGACCGCAACCGGGACAGAACGCGACCCAGTGCCCGAGGATCGTCCGCCGCTCCTCCTGGATCCAGTTCCGCTTCGCCACCGAAGAGACTGTATTCGCTTTGCCGGGCTCTCTCGCGTCTGCTGGGTGAGGGACGGTAGGTAGCAGACGCGAGAGAGCTCGGATCCTGAAGCCGGGCTGTGTTGGTTTGCCGGGTGCGCGCGCGT
>VGCB01000437.1 GCA_016870235.1 Actinomycetota bacterium
GTGGCACGGCGGCGCCTGGGCCGGCGCGGTCGAGTCGCCGCTCGACACCGAGCTCCACGGCCCGACCCCGCCGGGCGTCATGTGACCGCGCCGTCCTGACGTCGCGCTCGCGGTCTGGCACGCTTCGTGCATGACCACCTTCGCGTACGACGAGCAGCTCGCCTCGATCCCGGCCGCCGTCGCGGACGTCCTCGGGCGCGACGGCATCCCGAGCCTCGACCCCGGCCGGCCGATCGTGTTCACGGGCGTCGGCACGTCGCTCCACGCCGCAAGCGTCGCGGCCGACTGGGTGGCGCAGCTGGCGAGCGGCCGGATCAGAGCGCTTGCCGTGGACGCGCACGAGCTCGGCGCCGGACAGACGCCGCTGACGGCGCGCGACCAGGTCGTCGTCATCAGCCACCGCGGCTACAAGCGCTACCCGAACGCCGCGCTCGAGCGGGCGCGGAAGCTCGGCTGCCCGACCGTCGCCGTCGTCGGCCTCGAGGCACCGGAGCAGGAAGCCGACTGGACCATGCGCACGTGCGCCAGCGAGCGGGCCGGGACGTTCAGCGTCTCCTACGAGGCGGCCCTCGCCGCGCTCGCACGGATCGTCTGCTCGGCATTCCCGCTGGAGGGCGGTGCGTTCGCGGACAGCCTCTCGAGCCTCCCCGATGCCCTCGCGGCCACGCTCGAGCTGCGTCCGGAGCCGTCGCTCGTCGAGCAGGTCTCCGCATGCACGGCGATCCTGATCAGCGGCTTCGGGCCCGATCTCGCGACGGCGCGCGAGGCGGCGCTCAAGATCAAGGAGGGCGCGTGGCTGTGGACCGAGGCGACGTCGCCCGAGTTAGCGCTCCACGGCACGCCGGCGGGATACACGCAGGAGATGGGCGCCGTCGTGCTCGAGCCGGCGACGGACGACGGCGGGCGCTCGGCGCTCCTCGTCGAGGTGCTGCGCGAACTCGGGCTCCGCTCCCTCGTCACGTGCGGCCCTGACGGCTCCGGCGCCCCGCTGCGATTCGCGACGCCCCCGCACCCGTTCCTTCGCCCGTTCCTCGCGATCCTGCCGTTCCACCTGCTGACGGCCGAGCTCGCCCGCCTTCGCGGCACCGACCCGGACTCGCTGCACGGAGGCCGAGATCCGTGGACGCGCGTGATGACCGGAATCCCGTTGTGAGACACCGCGCGCTCGCGCTCGTCGCCCTGCACTTCTCGGCCAACGGGCGCTGGAGCCCCGGTGCTAGCGTGGGCCCGTAGACGAGCGAGGTCGCGGCGTGCACGACATGGGTGGCCTCCCCGGCGGGCCGATCGACCGCTCTGACCACGACTTCGCGCTCTGGGAGAAGCGGGTCGACGCGCTCCTGATGCTCCTCGCGCATCCGTCGAGGCGGCTGATCACAGTGGACGAGCTGCGGCGGGGCATCGAGCAGCTCGGCCCCGGCGCCTACGACGAGCTCGGCTACTACGAGCGCCGGATCGCGTCGATCGCGAGCGCGCTGCTCGAGCGCGGCGTGATCACGTCGGACGAGCTCGGGCGCAAGCTCGCCGAGCTCGAGGCGCGGGAGGCGATCGCGTGAGCGCGTTCGCGGCCGGCGACGCCGTTCGCGTGCGATTCGCGCGGCCGCCCGGGCACGTGCGGACGCCGTGGTTCCTCCGCGGGCGGCCGGGCGTCGTCACGCGCGTCCTCGGCCACTATGCGAACCCCGAGGAGCTCGCCTACGCCCGCGACGGGCTGCCGCGGCTCGCGCTCTACGAGGTGCGCTTCCGCCAGCTCGACCTCTGGGACGACTACGCGGGGCCGGCGACCGACACGCTCGACGCCGACATCTACGAGAGCTGGCTCGAGCCGGGGGCCGCCGACCGATGACGGACGACCACGATCACGATCACGACCGCGACGGCCAGGACCACGATCACGGCCACGCCCACGCGCCGCCGCGTCCCGACCGGGGTGACGAGCCGTCGTACCACCGTCTGCTCGAGGCCGCCGTCCGCGAGCTCCTGATCGAGAAGGGCGTCCTCACCGCCGAGGACGTCCGTGCCACCGTCGAGGCGATGGACGCGCGCACGCCTGCGAACGGCGCCCGCGTCGTCGCCCGCGCGTGGGTCGACCCCGCGTTCAGGGAGCGGCTGCTCGCCGACCCGCACGCCGCCTGCGCGGAGCTCGGCCTCGACATCGGCGGGATCCGGATCGACGTCGTCGAGGACACGCCTGCCGTGCACAACATGATCGTCTGCACGCTCTGCTCGTGCTACCCCCGCGGCCTGCTCGGGCTGCCGCCCGACTGGTACAAGGCGCGCTCGTACCGGGCGCGGGTCGTGCGCGAGCCCCGCGCGGTGCTCGCCGAGTTCGGCACCCACCTCCCGGACGAGGTCGAGGTGCGCGTGCACGACTCGACCGCCGACCTCCGCTACCTCGTCCTGCCGCTCCGCCCCGAGGGGACCGGGGGGGATGAGCGAGCCGGAGCTCGCGGCGCTCGTCACGCGCGACTGCCTGATCGGCGTCACCCTGCCGCGGGCCGAGTCGGTGGCCGCGCCCGTGAGCTGACCGCCGGCGTCAGCCGGCAGGCTGCGGGAAGCGGACGTGCATGTGGTTCTCGTGGTTCGGGTACGGGACGACGACCCCGCCGGGCCCGTGGAGCCCCGTCGCGTAGCCCACGAAGACGATCTGCGCGCCCGCGGCGAGGAAGCGGTCGAGGAGATCCTGCGACAGCCGTCGGTCGACCTCCCAGGCGCTGCGCGGCGCCGTCGGCGCCCGGTCGAGCCGCGGGTAGTAGACGTCGACGTCGAGGCCGTTCTGGTGCGAGACGTGCTGATCCATCGGCCCTCCGCCGCGGAAGCTGATGTCGCCGACCAGGACGCGCGGCGCGTCGGGGTACGCGATGCGATGTCCCTTGACGATCGACAGGACCTTGCGAATCGTGCTCTCGTGGCCGAAGAGCCGCTCCGGCGCGTTCGGGACGCTGTCCGTGCCGGGGTGCCAGGTGATCCAGTCCGGGCCCTCGATCGGGAGCTGCGTCCCGTCGTGGAGGCTCCCGCGGTAGGGCAGGCCGTGCGAGGCCGCGTCGCTCCACTCGATCGCTGCGGCGGCCTCGAGGCTCGCGAGTCGACGCGGCTTCG
>VGCB01000438.1 GCA_016870235.1 Actinomycetota bacterium
ATGACCTCGAACGACGCGATGAGCCCGAACTACGCGATGAACTCGAACATCGACCGGTCGGGCCGCACCATCCGGAACACCCGATCGACCGCGGTGTACTCGTCGTAGCCGAGCCGCGCGGCCGCCTGCATCGCGCCCGAGTCGACCCGGCCGTCCGCGCCGACGTAGGCGTCGTCCACGTAGACCGCCACCACCTCGCCGAAGACGAGGTCGTGCCCCGCCGGCCGGCCGTCCCGCGCCTTGCACGTGTACGTGTCGAGGTAGACGCACTCGAGCGCCGCCGGCGCGAGCGCCACGCGCGGCGTCTTCACGACCCCCGACGGCATCATCTCGAGCCCTGCGAGCTCGGGCTCCGACCGATCGACCTCGGCCGAGGTGATGTTCATCTGCTCGCGGAGCGGGTACGAGGCGAGGTTGCAGACGAACTCTCCGGTCTCCTCGGCGTTCCGCTGGCTGTCCTTGCGCGTCGAGGAGGAGAAGTACACCTGGTTCGGCTTGTCGCTGATCGCGTTGAAGTAGCTGTAGGGCGCCAGGTTCACGACCCCGTCGCGCGAGAGCGTCGAGATCCAGCCGATCGGCCTCGGCGCGACGATCGCCTTGAACGGATCCCAGGGCAGGCCACCGTAGCGCTCGCCGGGATCGGTGACGTCGTAGCGGAAGAACACGGCCGTAGAGTCGCACACGTGCCCACGCGGCGTGCGCCTGAACCCCGGTCGGGGGTTGTCGCCGAGGTCTCGACCCCGATCCTCGAGACATTCTCCCGCTCCGCATCGTGGGATCGCGCTCGGGCTCGCGCTGCTCGCGCTTCGTGCGAGCGCTCAGGCTGCGTGCGGCTCGCGCATCACTGCCGGACGACGGCCCGTGACAGGCGCCTGTCCACGCCAGGGGCGCACATGCGGCCGATGCTGTAAGGTTCGCCTTACAGATGAAGCATGGCACTCCGCTCAGGCCGGTGATGGCGCTTCTTCGGCGCCGCTGCCTCGACCGTCACGGCTGGTACCGCGCGCTCCTGGCCGACGACCGGTCTGCCGACCGCCGCGACCGTCGCGCTGCTTCCGCGACCGCCGGGCCGAGCGGTGGGCGCGTCCGTCCTACCTGAGCTCCTCGCCGGCGCCGCGGCGCGCACCTCTCCGCTCCCGCAGCGCCGCGGCCGTCTTGCGGAACGTGTCGACGATCACCGGCAGCTCGAGGTAGTCGATCAGGATCGCGACGTATGCGAGCCCGGCCGGCAGCGAAGTCGCGCCCTCGCCGCTCTCGACGACGAACTCGTCGGTGATCCAGAAGATGTGCAGCCACTGCGAGTTGAGGAAGAGCAGGTACGCGATCGGCTTCAGCCGGCCGCCCTTCCTCACCTCGTTCACGTAGACGAGCGAGACCGTGAGGAGCGCCGGGATCTCGGTGTAGTCGACGAGGAGGAGCGGCCAGCTCCACGGCTTCTCGATCTCGAACGCCGGGTGGTCGAAGACGCGCGCCCAGAGCGGATCGAATGTCAACCAGACGAGGTGGACGAGCTGGAGCGCGAAGAGGACGGCTGCGACGGTGACGTTGAGCGCGTAGTTGCGCTCGTACCAGGCCCAGAATCGCTCGAGAGCTACGCGCACAGCGGCGACATTGGCATCAAATGGCCGCGCCCGGCAGGAGTCGCGATCCTGTCACGTCAGGGCCCGAGCCGGCACCCGGCGGCGGCGAGCACGTCCCTGAGCCCTTGCGGCACCGGCGTCGGCCGGGGCCGCTCGTCGGCGGCGAGGTTGGCCTGGTCGACGAAGACGAAGCTCATCTCCCCTTCGGCAAACGTCTCGCCCGTCTCGCGGTGGTCGATCGTGAAGTGGGGGGTGAAGGACGTCGTCCCGAGCCGTCCGAGCCGCATCCGGCACGTGAACGGATCGTGCAGCCGGCCCGGCAGGTGGTAGCGGCAGCTCGAGGCGACGGAGATGTGCGTCGCGCCCCAGGCCTCGTGCATCCGCGTCGGCGGGAAGCCGCCGAGGAACGCCCACTCGTTGTACGTCCGCTCGAACCAGGGGTAGTAGGCGGCGAAGTAGACGATCCCGGCCGGGTCGCAGTCGCCGTACGAGAGCCGGAAGTCGATCGCGTGCAGGACGGGCTGGTCGGGGACGCTCATCGGCGCGAAGAGTCTACGCCGCCGCCCAGGCGCGCCTCGCCGTCAGCGGTACCCTAGACGTCCGCGCCCCCGTAGCTCAGTGGATAGAGCAGCGGTTTCCTAAACCGCGTGCACAAGTTCGATTCTTGTCGGGGGCATTTCATTCGTTCATCGTGAAACACCTATTTTGCAGGTATTTATTGAGAATTCTTCTGGGGCGCGTTGTCGGCTGTGATCCGCCGATATCCGCTCTCGACTGTCGCGCACTGTCGCGCGGACTGTCGCGCGGTGGTACTTTCGAGGGGTGGGGCAGCTGTCGGGGATCGAGGTTCGGCATGGGAAGGCGTGCTCGTCGCGGGGTGGTGGGCGGTGCAACTGCAGGCCGACCTATCAGGCGAGCGCCTGGAGCGCGCTCGACAACAAGCGGCTCCGGAAGACGTTTCCGACGCTCGCCGCGGCTCGCGCTTGGCGGTCGGAGGCGCAGACCGCGATCCGGAAGGGCAAGCTGCGCGCGCCGGCAGCGACGACGCTGCGCGAGGCGGCGGTTGAGCTCGTCGAGGGGATGCGGTCGGGGAAGGTGCGGACGCGGACCGGAGAGCCGTACAAGCCGAGCGCGATCCGGAGCTACGACGCGGCGCTCGAGTCGCGCGTGCTGCCCGCGCTCGGCGGTAAGCGGCTCGCGGACGTCCATCGGCGCGACGTCCAGCATATGGCGGACGAACTGCTCGGCGAGGGGCTCGATCCGTCGACGGTGCGGAACGTGCTGATGCCGCTGCGCGTGATCTTTCGCCGAGCGGTGGAGGACGGCGACCTCGCAGTCAACCCGACCAGCAACCTCCGGCTTCCGGCGGTCAAGGGCCGACGAGAGCGGATCGCATCGCCCGAGGAAGCGCAGCAGCTGATCGCCGCACTGCCCGAGCGCGATCGGGCCGTCTGGGCGACCGCCCTCTACGCGGGACTCCGGCGCGGCGAGCTTCTCGCGCTTCGCTGGGAGGAC
>VGCB01000439.1 GCA_016870235.1 Actinomycetota bacterium
AGGCGCCTCCTCGGCTGGCCGCCCCGCGCGCGGCACGTGGCCGAAGGCGATGTGCACGGAGCCGAGCTGGTCAGCGGGCACGGGCTGCTCGGGCAGCGGCACGCAAAAGGCGAGCTCGCCGGCACGGGGGGCGAGGACGCCGCGGATCTGGCTCTCGACGGACACGACCGTCCGGCGTGGCGCACCGACCGGCGCGTCGGCGGCGAGCGTGTCGTTGGCGCGTGCGATCGACGCGGCGACGCTGCGGCAAAGGTCGCTCAGCCGCGTCTCGGCGGCGCCGGCGCGTAGGGCACCGATCTGCTCCCGGAGAGCGATGTTCGCGGTCAGGAGCCGTGCGATCTCGTCGCGAAGCCGCTTGATCTCGTCCTCGTCGGCCATGGGGCACCCCTGCTCAGGACGGCCGTCGCCGACGCCCGGTCGCGCGCGGCCCGGCCGGCGACGGCGGCACCGGAACGGGCTCCGGCCGGGCGGACGGACGAGCGACGGGGACGGCGCCGAAGGACATGCGTATCGTCGAGAGCTGGCCCGGGTCGATCGGCCGGTCCGGCTGCGGGGGAACGATCTGTGCCTTCTCGCGGTCGACGACGATCAGCCCCTTGAGCTCGACCTCGACACTCCGGAGCGTCGAGGCCGTCTCCCCCTCGCGCCCTTTGCGGACGTCCTCGTGCACGTTGTCGATCATCGTCCGGATCTGATCGACGATCGCGTCGGGCGAAATCGCGGGCGGCGGCTCCCCTGGAGCCTGGGCGAGCTCGTTCGCGAGCTTCCGCGACTCGGAGATCGTGCGGGCGTGGCTCTTGAGCTGGCGACCGACATCGGCCCCGAGCTCTTTCACGGACGCGCGCGTCTGGTCGAGGCCGTCGAGTCGAAGCGCCCGATCGACGTGCTCGCCGAGCACCGTCTGGAGCCTGTCGGTCTCGGCGACGGCCGCCTCGAGCCGCTCGATGAGCGCGGTCACGCGCGGATCCATCAGCCACTCCCCTCCGTGACGGCCTTCGTGATCGCCGCGGTCTCGTCGTCGACGACGACGAGAGCGAGGCGCTTCACGGCGTTGCCCTCGAACCGGTACTGCAACACGAACCACGTCCTCGCCTGCGGGTTGAAGTTGACGGCGAGCCGGGCGTCGCTCGCGTCCACGAGCTTCTCCTTCGCCAGCTCGAGCACCTTCTCGCGGGTGAGCCGGCTCGGGATCGTGACGTCGGCGGCCGGTGGCGGGACGGGCACCATCGTCAGCTTCAAACGGCTCGCCGCCTGGACGTCGTAGTCGAACTGGTTCTTGTAGGTCGCGTTCACCGGCTGGAGGTGGATCTGCTTGAGCGCCAGAAGGCCGGCGCCGAGGGCGCGCGTGCCCGGCTCCTCCTCCATCGCGATCGCGATCGAGAGGTCGAGCTCCGCACGCGGGATCTGGTAGAAGGTCGCGTGGAGGCCGGCCTCGGCGAGGAGAGGATCCTCGGAGATCTCCCGCTCGGTCTCGAGCGCATGCCGGTCGAGCTCCTGCTGGGCCCGAGCGACGCCCCGGCCGAGGGCGACGATGACCTGCTCCATCGGGGCGGAGAGGACGTCGGCGATTCGCTGCACGCTGTCTGCCATGCGTTCCTTCCGGTGTCAGTCGGTGATCGTCACGGTCGGCGGCGACACGAGCGCGTTGACGGTGACGGTTCGAGGGGTGAGCCGCGGCGGCGGCGGGACGGGGCGCAGGGTCGCCCTGAACGTGCTCGAGCCGGCCGCGTCGTAGGAGTAGGTGTTGGCCGAGCGGTAGTTGACGGGCGAGGCGAAAGCGCGCAGCCGGTAGCCCTTGAGCGGTACCTCCGTTGGGCTCTCGGTGCCTCGCTCGTCCGTCTGCTTGATCGCGATCGAGACCTTCACCTCGATCGTCGCCTCGGTGAACTGGTAGAAGGTCGGCTGGATCCCCGCCTGCAGCAAGCTCATGGCGACGGGCTTCGCGCCGCTCGCGACGATCGACGCGCCCGAGTAAGGAACCGTCTTGTCGCCGACCTTCACCTCGCGCCCGACGGGCTCGATCACCTCGGTGATCTCCGGCACGACGTCGACCTGGTTCGTCATCAGGTACCGGAGCGTCTCGATGGACGAGCGGTCGAGCGCGAGCTGTCCCTCGGCGATCGCGAACGCGAGGTTGCGCACGAGGTCGGCGAAGGGGACGTCGAGCAGTTCCTGTCCGATGGCCAATGCTGGCTCCTCCAGTGTCGATACGTGGCGCGGCGGCCGGGGCGCCGCCCCCACCGGCCCCGGCGCGTGCGGCTACGTGATGGTCACCTCGGGCGGCTGCTTCAAGGCGTTGACGGTGACGATGCGCGGGATCAGCCGGGCCGGTGGCGGCACCGGCTTCAGGGGCGTGCGGAGCAGGCTCGAGCCCTCCGCCTGGTAGGAGTACTTCGCCGCCGACGTGTAGTTGACGTGCGAGCTGAAGGTCGACGAGGTCTTCACCTTCGCGCTGCCGCCGAAGAGGAAGAAGCCGGCATGCGCCTCGGCTTCGGTCTCGACGCTCGTCTCGAACTCGGCGCCCATCTCGAGCTCGCTCGAGACCTCGGTGCGCTGCGAGATCGAGATCTTGACCTCGATCAGGCTCTCGGTGAACTGGTAGAAGGTGGGCGTCAGACCAGCCTGCAGGAGCGTGTACTTCGCCGGGTCGCCCGCGGTCGACGTGACCTTGACACCGGTTACGGGCACGCCTCCCACGTCCTTCACGGTTCCCGGCTCGATCAGCTCGAAGATCTCGGGGATGACTTGCACCTTCGCCTTCGCGAGCGCCTTCGCGGTGTCCAGGGACGCCCGGTCGAGCCGACGCTGGCCCATCGCGATCGCGTTTGCCAGCTTGAACACCATCTCGGGAAACGGGACGTCGAGCAGCTCTTGGCCGATGCTCATGTGCGCTTCTCCTTCCTCACGTTCGTTGACGGCATCCCCCCGGATGTCGATCAGTCGTGCCAGGCCTCCTCGATCGGGTCTGTCGTCAGGAAGCGCGGCGGCGCCGGCTCCGCAGTCGGCCAGCTGAGAGGCCGGTAGCCGGGTGGGAACACGGCCTCGGCGCGCTCGAGCGGGTTGTCGCGGTCGGCGAGCTGTGC
>VGCB01000440.1 GCA_016870235.1 Actinomycetota bacterium
ATCGCCTTCAAGAAAGCCCGCGCCGCAACACCCACTACCGACCTATCGGGATAGGCCCTTAATCGACTGCATCTCGCGCAGCGTCGACAGGCGCTTGAGCGAGTCGAGCTCGATCTGGCGGACGCGCTCGCGAGTGAGCCCGAGCCGCCGGCCGATGTCCTCGAGCGTCTTCGGCTCGCTGCCTGCGAGGCCGTACCGCAGCCGGAGCACCTCGCGCTCGCGGTCGGGCAGGTGTCGCAGCGCTGTCTGCAGCGCCTGGCTGCGCAGCGTCAGCTCGACCGACTCCTCGGGTGAGGGGCCGTCGCCGGCGACGAAGTCGCCGAGCGTCGCGTCCTCCGCCTCGCCGACAGGCGCATCGAGGCTCGCCGAGGTCTTCGCGGCAGAGCGGGCCTCGGTCACCTGCTGGACGGTCAGCGAAGCCTCGTCGGCGATCTCGTCGATCGTCGGCTCACGGCCGAGCACCGCCCAGAGGTTGCGCTCGGCACGGGAGATCTTCTGGAGCCGCTCGACGATGTGCACGGGCATCCGGATCGTCCGCCCCTTCTCCGCGAGGGCCCGCGCGACCGCCTGCCGGATCCACCAGGTCGCGTACGTCGAGAACTTGAAGCCCCGGCGCCAGTCGAACTTCTCGACCGCGCGGATCAGGCCGAGCGTTCCCTCCTGGATCAGGTCGAGGAACGGCAGGCCCTGGTTGCGGTAGTTCTTCGCGATCGAGACGACGAGGCGGAGGTTCGACTGGATCATCTGCGCCTTCGCGTGCTCGTCGCCCGCCTCGATCCGCTTCGCCAGCTCCACCTCCTGCGCGGCCGTGAGGAGCCGATGCCGGCCCGCTTCCCGCAGGAAGAGCTGCAGTGCGTCGGTCGTCGACTCGAGTGGGTGAGGAGCCTGCGGAACCGCGGTCGCGACGACCTCGATGCCCCGCTTGTCGAGCTCGCGCAGGAGCGCTTCCTGCTCGAGGGGGGAGAGCTCGTGCACCTCGACGAGCTCGGCCAGATCCGCCGCGCGCATCGCGCCCGCGACCTCGCACGCGTCGAGGAGCTGGCGCGTGTCCTCCTGCGTGAGAAGCAGCTCGATGTCGATCGTCGTCATGTCTCTGTCACCGTCGTATCACGAGGCACTTTCCCACTCCGCCGAGCGCCTGTCCAGACCCCGAGTGCCGATCGTCCCGGTTGTCGGACGCGTGTCCGAGGGTGGTTGCTCCGTTGGGGTCGGCATCCTACCCACGCCTCGCGCGAATTTCACCCTTTCGAGGGAGTTTCTCCGGCGAGCTGCCCGAGAACGGGGTGGCGCGACGCGTTCGGCGCTCCCGGCCACCAGCAGACGCCGCACACGCGCTCCGTCGCCGCGAACCCGAGGGACTCGTAGAGGGGAAGTGCGTGGTAGTCCGCGTCGGCCACGATCACGAGCACGTCGGCGCCCAGCTCGGTGAGCGCGATCCGGCCTGCGTCGTGCACCAGGCGAGACGCGATTCCACGGCGCCGCACTGACTCGAGGGTCTCGACGGTCTGGTAGCGGCCGCGGCCCGCAGTCACGATCACGCCGCAGGTCGCGACGACCCGCCCGTCGAGCTCTGCCACGAACCAGGCGCCGTCTCCGACGTGAAGCCGGCCGCGCGTTGCCGCCTGCCTGTCCCCGACGAAGCGGCGGTAGGACGGCTCGTCGTGGCCGTCTTCGCGACCGGCCACCTGAAGCTCGACCACCTCGGCCCAGGCGCGCTCGTCGGCGCCCGGGGCGGGATTGAGGCGGCGGACGACGACGTCGCGGTTCGCACGCGGATGCGGCGCCAGGTCGGCATCGGTCGCGACGAGCGCCACGGAGACGTCGAGGTCGTAGCCGGCGCTGACGAACTCCGCCTCCGCGTGACCGACCGCACCGTCGACGCGGTCCCAGCCGAACGCCCGATGCCTGCGCTCCCCGAACGTCCGTTCGAAGTCGGCTTCCCAACGCTCGCGCGAGCCCTCGGTCGGCGGCTCGCGGAAGAGCAGGAAGTTGCCCCAGTAGAACGTCGGCACGGACGGCGTCTGGACGGCGACGTAGGCTCGGTGATCGGCGACGATTGCGTCCTGCGGGAGCACGTCGATGTCCGTCGCGTACGCAAGCGACTGGAGCCGGGATCGCGGGTCGAGCTCGTGTCCGGGCATCGTGCCGCCAGCGTACTCGCGGTCGAGCACCCCTCGGCTGTGCACGATAACGTGCGTTATGTCAAGTTGAGTCGGGAGGCGCGAGCCCGAGCCTCGTCCTCCGTTTTCGAGCGCCTCCCTCCCTGCCTTCGTCGGTGGGAGACGGAAGGCTGCCAGGAGGGAGGTTGGTGGGTCGGGCGCCGTTCCGCACGCGCAAGGACGTGTCGAGAGCATACGAGACGGTGCGCGCGAGCGCGGCGCACCGCGAGAACCGTCCGCGCCCGTCGCGGTGCCGGGACGGCCTGTATGCGTCCGTCTCTCCTCCCCGCCGGGTCGGCTCAGCCTGGATCCACCGATTGGCGTGATCGCTCGATCATTCAACTGCGCGCGCCTGCCAGGGTCGTCAGGACGTGCGCGGGACAGGTCGGGAATGCTCCTGCCTTGTCGATCCTGTCCCGCGCGCGGAGCGCACCGCCTGGGTGCAACCCCTCCACGCCTTCTCGGAGGGCTTGCGCCCAGGCGGGAAGCGGCCTGGCGGGCCTGGCAGGATGCACCGCCCGCGCCAATCGGTGGATCCAGGCTCAGTGCGCGAACGGGCGCAGGCGACGGCGGTGCCGCCGCCATTCCTCGATGTCCGTCCACCGCCAGACGACGGCGTTCCCCACCTTGCCGAGCGGTCGCGGGAAGTCCGCCCGCTGCGCGAGTTGACGGACGCGCTCGCGGCTGAGGCCGAGGCGTCGCGCCGCCTCGGCGGTCGTCACGAGATCGGCGATCTCGTTGCCGGCGTCTCGGTTGCCCGCAGTCACGGGTCCCACCCTCCCGTCCCAGTTCGCTCCAGTAGCGTCCCCGCTCGTGGTGTACGAGCGCCCCGAGGTGAGCTCCGTCGCCGGCTCGCCGCTCCTTCGTGAAGCGAGCGAGCAGGCGATGGCGGGCCCGCAGGGCCCGAGGTGGCTGACCACCGC
>VGCB01000441.1 GCA_016870235.1 Actinomycetota bacterium
CGCTCCTGCTCGGGCCCGAGCCGGTCGAGCACCCTGACGCCGTCGCCGTCGGCGAGCGGAGGGGCGAGCGGCGCCGGCGGTCGCCCGCCGAGCCTCGCGCCGAGCCCGCGCAGCGGTCGCGCCCAGACCCGCCGCCGGTCGATCACGCGCCACCCGAGCGGCCCCGCGAAGACGGGCGAGCTCATGGCGTTCGGAAAGACGAGCGCGGCGACTGCTCCCCGCTCCCGTCCCTGCTCGACCATCCGTGAGCAGAGGCCGCGGAAGATCCCGAGCCCCCGCGCCTTCTCGCCGGTGACCGCGTGGACCGCGAGCTGCCCGAGGACGGAGCGCCCGTCAACGACCATGGGGACGAGGCTGAAGCCCATGGCCCCGGCCACCTCCCCGTCCACGAGCGCGACCGCACGCAGGCTGCTGCACGGGTTCCCGTCGAACCACCAGTCGAACTCCTCCTCGGAGAGGGCGGCGTCTCCCCACGCCTCGCGGAGGAGCCTGACGTACGCCTCACGGTGCTCGAGCTCGTACTCGACGAGGGCGACCTCCCTGCTCACGCGGTCGACGTCCCGAGCACCTCGTTGAAGACGCGGCGCGCATGCGTCCCGACGACCGTGTCCTTGACGCCGAGCGCGTCGCACCGGCCCTCGAGCACGAGCTCGAACGTCCGCATCGGGTACGGCTCGACGTTGTAGCGTCGCAGGCGGAAGCGATCGGCGCCCTCCCGATTCGCGCCGGTGAAGGTGGAGAAGGCCACGCGGTACCCGGCCTCGGCGACCATCGCGGCGTGCGCGGCGCCGAAGTGGGCGGCGCCGCCCTTGACGTACGCGAACGCCTCGACCGGACGGCCGAGGCGCTCCTGCAGGATCCGCCGCGACTCGACGATCTCGTGCATCGCCTCGTCAGGGGGCAGCGTGGAGAGGACGCGATGCGAGAGCCCGTGCGAGCCGATCGCGATTCCGCAGCGAACGAGCTCCGCGAGCCCGTCCCAGTCGAGCGCCGGGTTCTCGAGCCCGGCCTCGACGAGCCGCTCGTCGTGGGGCAAGGGCCTCGACGCACCGACGAAGTCGGCGGGCACGAAGACGATCGCGGGGAGCCCGAGGCGCTCGAGCACGGGTGCCGCCTCCTCGAGGTTGTCGCGGTAGCCGTCGTCGAAGGTGATCAGCACCGCGCGCGGCGGCAGCCTGCGCCCGCCGTCCAGGTGCGCGACGACATCGTCGATCGAGACCGCCCGGTAGCGATCCGCGACCAGGCGCATCTGCTCGGCGAAGAGCGCGGGCGGAACGGCGATCGTGTTCCCCTCCCGCCCGTCGACCTTGTGGTACATCAGCACGCGCAGGAGCGGCTCGCTCGCCTCCCGCCGACCGAGCCCGGCGACCTCGCCGACGGCGCGGTAGATCCCGTTCTTCAGGCGCTGCTTGCGCGCGGTGCTCCGCATGGGATGAGGCTATCGCCTGGGCCCGCCGCGACGGCCTCGCGCGGCGACGGCGGCATCGACGAGGGCTCGGGTTCGCTCGGCGAACGCCTCGGCCGAGACGACCCACGCCACCGAGGCCGCAGCGGCTGCGGCGCCGATCCTCGCAGCCGTCTCAGGCTCGCCCAGCACGCGCCCGAGCGCATCCGCCAGCGCGGTCGCTCTCTCGGGATGGACGAGCAGGCCGGTGACCCCGTCCTCGACGACATCGGGGACACCACCAGCGTCGCTCGCGACGACGCCGCGGCCCCGGCAGAAGGCCTCGACGAGCACGCGCCCCATCCCCTCGAGCCGCGACGGCAGGACGAGCACCGTCGCCTCGTCGAGCGCCGCCGCGACCTGCTCGGGCTCGAGCGCCGGCGTCCAGTCGACCGAGGCCGGGAAGGCGGCGACGAGCGCCTCGACCGGAGCGCGCTGCGTCCCGTCGCCGACGATGCGAAGCCGGGCCCCGGGCACCTGCTCGACCACGCGGGGCCAGGCGTCAGCGAGCACGTCGATTCCCTTGTAGCGCTCCAGCACGCCGACGAAGACCGCGGTGGGTCGATCCGGGAGCGGCACCGGCGGCGTCCCGGCGAAGGCCGTGAAGTCCATGTACGCGGGGAACTCCGCAGTCGGCTCGCGCCCCAGCGCCCGAACGAGGCTCGACGTGAACGGGGTGATCGTGCGCACCCCGTCGGCGCGGCGGAGGGCGAGCCGCGCGAGCGCGTCGGCGACGGGGTTGAGAAGCGAGCGCAGCGACGAGCCGTACAGGCGCGTCGCGACGCGCCAGTCGCCGTGGATGTCCGCGATCACCGCCACGCGGGAGCGGACGGCGGCGCGGGCGAGGAGGACGAGGGCGGTCTCGTGCGCGCCCTGGACGATCACGGCGTCCGGGTCGAGCGAGCGAAGCGCCCGCGCCACTCGGGCGGGCAGGAGAACGTGGTAGACAGCGCCCTCGAGCCGGGCGACGGGGAAGCGCGGGACGAGGAGGAACCGCGTATCGTCGGCTCCGTCGCCGTCCCCGTCGGAGGCGAGCTGACGCCAGTCGAGGACGTGTGAGAGCGCCTCGTAGCGCCGTTCGAGCGACGGCGGGATGGGCCGCCGAAGCCGCATCCGGGCGACGAAGAGGACGCGAGGCCGCGCGGTCACCGGCAGGCGATCCGAAGGATCTCGCGCAGCCGCTGGTACGTCCGCTCGACCGAGAGGTGCTCGACCGAGGGCGCCGCGGCGGCCTCGAGCCGCGCCCGGAGCGCCGCGTCGGCGAGGTAGCGCTCGAGCGCTCTTGCGAACCCCTCGACGTCGCCGGGCTCGACGAGAAGCCCGTTCTCGCCGTCGCGGACGACCTCGGTCACCCCGCCCGCCCGCGTCGCCACGACGGGTCGGCCGACGGCGAGCGACTCGACGACCGTGTGCGGGAAGTTCTCCCAGGAGGAGGAGAGGATCGAGACGTCGGCGGCCCGGAAGAGCTCGAGCACTCCGACCCGCTCGAGCGAGCCGAGAAACCGGACGCGGTCGCCGACCCCGAGGTCGACGGCCTCGCGCTCGACCCGCGCGCGATCCGGGCCGTCGCCTGCGATCAGGAGCCGCAGCCCGTCGACGCGGGCGACGGCGCCGAGCGCGACCT
>VGCB01000442.1 GCA_016870235.1 Actinomycetota bacterium
CGCCGCCTACTCGCCGGCTACGAGCGCCGAGGACGAACCGCGCGCACGAGCCACCCGACGATCCGGCGGCCGCGGGTCGAGAGCCAGCGTGGCGAGATCGCAACCGCTACCTGTGCGCCTCCCGCTACCGGTGCTCCTCGGCGCGCTTGTCGTCGATGCAGAGGATGGCGTACGGAACGGCGTCGAGCCGCTCCTCCGGGATCGGCTCCCCGCAGGCGGCGCAGACGCCGTAGGTGCCGTCGTCGATGCGAGCGAGGGCCGCGTCGATCTCGCGGACGACGTGCTCGACCGAGCCCTCGACCGTCTCGTCGATCTCCTTGTCGAGCAGCGTCGATGCGTGCTCGGCCGGATGCTGGTTGCCGCGCGCGGGCCGGTGGTCGTCCTCGCCGAGCTCTCCCTCGTGGAGGTGGGCGACCGCGCCGCTGATGCGCGCGCGCATGGCGAGGAGCTCGTTGCGTCGCTGTTCGAGGACGATCGTCATGGTGGCCTCCTTCTCGTGCTTCCGGTCTCAGCATCCAGGCGACCTGAAGGCGACGCATCTGCGTTCTGCCGAGGGTCGGTGCGGGGTTCCCGCGGCCGAGGGTGACGCACCGAGGTCGCGGCGATGGACGATGCCGAGCTGTCGCGCAGGCTGGCGGACGCGCATGTGCTCTTCGCCCGTGTCGACCCCGAGGAGAAGCTGCGGATCGCGCGGCTGCTGAAGGCGCAGGGCGAAGTCGTGGCGATGACCGGCGACGGCGTCAACGACGCGCCCGCGCTGAAGGAGGCGGACATCGGGATCGCGATGGGGCTCCGCGGCACCGACGTCGCGCGCGAGGCGGCGAACATGATCCTGCTCGACGACAACTTCGCCACCGTCGTCGCCGCGGTGGAAGAGGGCCGGGCCGTCTATGACAACATCCGGCGCTTCACCGGCTACCACTTCTGCTCGAACGTCGGCGAGCTCGTCCCGTACGTCGTCTGGGGGCTCTTCCTCGGCGCCGTGCCGCTGCCGTTGACGGTGATGCAGGTGCTCGCCGTCGACCTCGGCACCGACATGCTGCCGGCCCTCGCGCTCGGCACCGAGCGCGCCGAGCCGGGCACGATGACGCGTCCGCCCCGGCGACGCACCGAGCGGCTGCTCGACCGGCAGCTCTTCGCGCGCGTCTTCGCGTTCGTCGGGCCCTTGGAGGGGCTGGCGGCGATGACGAGCTTCCTCGTCTCCATGGGGCTCGCCGGTTGGCGCCCGTGGGAGGCACTGCCCGATAGCGGGACGCCCTACGTGCAGGCGACCGCGATGACGTACGCCGGCATCGTCGCAGCGCAGGTCGGAGCCGGCCTCGCCTGGCGCACGAACCGCGAGTCGGTGTTCTCGCTCGGCCTCTTCACGAACCGGCTGCTGCTCGCCGGCATCGCCGTCGAGGTCGGCCTGATCGCCGTGCTCGCCTACACGCCGGGCCTTCGCGACGCATTCCACATGTCGCCGCTCGGGCCGTGGTACTGGCTCTCCCTCCTCGTCTGGCCGCCGCTCGTGCTGGCCGCGGAGGAAGGGCGGAAGGCGATCGTCCGCAGACGGTCTCACAAACCGGTGGGCCTTCCGCTCGAATCGCAATAGTGCTATCTTCGAAATAGCGATAGTGCGATGACAAGAGAACGTCGACAACGAGTCCTGCAGCGCGTCACCGGCGCGCTCGAACGGGCCGACGACAGCGAGGGCGGCGCGCTCGCGACCGCCGTCGGCGCCCGCGTCGCGCAGGAGCGCCTCCGGCGCGGCCTGTCGCAGCGCGAGCTCGCCGAGCTGTGCGGCACGACGCAGTCGGCGATCGCGCGTCTCGAGGCCGGCGTGCGGCCGCCGCGGCTGAGCACGCTCATCCGCGTCGCGAACGCGCTCGACTGCGCGCTCGAGGTCGATCTCCGGCCGCGCGCCCGACCACGAAAGGGACGGACATGAGCACCAGAGTCGACCTCGACGAGATCGAGATCACGCGCACCGAGAAGGTGCTCGCGGTCGTCCTCGCCGCCTTCATCCTGCTCGGCGCGATCTGGATCTACACGAACCTCGACGACGCGTTCGCGTCGGACGCCACCTACGAGAGCGTCCTCGCCGAGCACCCGGAGGACGCGGCGGCGATCCGCGCGCGGGACGATGCGCAACAGGCGGTGCTCGTGGCGCAGCAGCGGCTTCAGCAAGCCCAGACCGATCTGGAGTTCGACCGCGAGGCGTACAGGACGGCGATCGACGCCGGGGAGCCTGCGGAGCGGCTGCGGCAGGAGTACGTCGCCGCCCAGGCAGAGCTGACACGGGCCGAGTCGGATCTCGCCGCCGCCCAGTCGAGGGAGAGCGCGACGCGCGCGGACGCGGACGCGGCGAGCGCGCGGGTCTCCGACGCCTATCGCGACCGTCTCGACCGCGGGCAACTCTGGGCCTTCCTCGCGCGACTGGTCTACGCCGCGGGGCTTCTCGGCGCCTCCTTCTGGCTCCTCGACCGCCTGCGCCGCACGCGCAGCCGCTATCTGCCCGTCGCGTTCGCGGCGGTCGGCGCCGCCACGATCCTCGCGTTCGTCCTTGCCGGCGACTACCTCACCGGCTACTTCGACATCGCCGATCTCGGGCCGCTCGTGCTCTCGCTGCTCGGCATCGTCCTCTCGCTCGCCTGCTTCGTCGCCCTGCAGCGCTACCTGCAGCGCCGTGTTCCGATCCGGCGGGTGCGCAAGCGCGAGTGCCCGTTCTGCGGCTACCCCGTGACGGCGAACGAGCACTGCGAGGGCTGCGGCCGGCAGGTGATCGGCGAGTGCGCGCAGTGCAGCAGCCCGCGACGGGTCGGCACGAGCCACTGCGGCACCTGCGGCCGGGCCTGAGCGATCGACCGTGACCTGGACGCTCGCGATCGCGGCACCCGTGCTCCTCTTCGCCGCCCTCGTCCAGTCGGCGACCGGCTTCGGCTTCTCGCTGCTCGCCGGCCCGGCCCTCTTCGCGCTCGTCGACCCGGTGGAGGCCGTCGGGCTGATCATGGTGCTCGGGATCGGGAGCAACGTGCTCGTGCTCTTCACGGAGAAGCGCGAGCTGACGATCCAGCGGAACGCC
>VGCB01000443.1 GCA_016870235.1 Actinomycetota bacterium
CGACGGGGTTGACAACGAGGCCGACGCGCTTCACCCCGTGCTCCTTCCGGCGCCGTCGATCGCGTGCGCCGGCACCTCGGTGCGCACGTTCGGGGGGAGGAGCATTGTGCGCGGTGCGCCCGGATGTTCGCGCAACGCCATCGGTCGTAGGCTACTGTCGGTTGCCGGGGCCACGCAAGCTTCGTCGGCGGGGTGGGAAACGAATGCGTTCCGAATCATTGTCTATAGTGCTAACGTCCTGTTCGGATGGAGCCCTGCCGACATGGCTCATAGCGTCCGACCGTGACATGCAGTCACGCATGTTATAATGCGAATATGCCGAAGACAGTGCAGATTCGTGACATCGATGACGACGTCTACGCGGCACTCGCCCGACATGCGGCCGATGCATCCATGTCCGTACCCGAGCTTCTGAGACGCGAGGCGGTTCGTCTGGCGGGTCGGCCCTCGATCGAGGAGTGGCTCGAGAGGACGAGACGCCGTCCGTCATCGATCACTCGTGCGGAGGTGCTCGAGGCGCTCGACGAGATCAGAGGCGATTGGCCGCATGCTGGTCGTTGACGCCAGCGTCCTCTTCGAGATCGTCGCCGACACGCCCGGGGCGGAACGGCTGCGATCGCGGCTCGCGGAGGATCCCGACCAGGCGGCGCCACACCTCATCGACGCCGAGGTGCTCTCGGTGATCCAGACCCATCACCGCAACGGGCGGCTCGACGCGACCGCTGCCTCCCAGGCGGTCGACGACACCCGCGCCTGGCCCGGGGAGCGGTGGTCGCACCGCCCGCTTCTGTCGCGGGCGTGGGAGCTGCGCGACAACCTGCGGGGCTACGACGCCCTCTACGTCGCGCTGGCCGAAGCACTGGCAGGAACGCTCGTCACCCTCGACGCCCGCCTCGCGAAGGCGCCGGGGATCGGGTGCCCCGTGGAGGTGCTCTAGCCTGAGCCTGCCCCATCCGACTTCAGTTGGACGGTTACCGGAGCGCCGCCGTCGCTCGGAGTCGTCCGACTGAAGTCGGATGCCAAGGGACTAGCGCGTCACCCGACGCCGTGGAAGACGACCGTCTTCAGCTCCGTCATCTCCTCGACCGCGGCCCGCGAGCCCTCCTTGCCGATGCCGCTGCCCTTGAGGCCGCCGTAGGGCATCAGGTCGGCACGCCAGAGCGGGGAGGAGTTGATCTGGATCGTGCCGCAGTCGACGTCGCGGGCGAAGCGGAGCGCCGCGTTCAGGTCGCGGGTGAAGAGCCCGGCGCCGAGGCCGTAGCTCGAGTCGTTCGCGAACGCGATCGCCTCCTCGATCCCGGAGACCGGCGTCACGGCGACCGCGGGGCCGAAGAGCTCGGAGCGCGAGATGTCGAGCGCCGGGTCGACGTCGGCGAGGACGCTCGGCGCCACGACCGCGCCGTCGCGCTCGCCGCCCGTGACGAGCCGCGCGCCGGCCTCGACCGCCTCGCGGATCGCCGCCTCGACCCGCCTCGCCTCTCCCTCCGAGATCACCGGTCCCATCGTCGTCCCCTCCGCCAGCGGATGGCCGGTGCGGATGCCCTCGACGAGCGGGGTCACGCGCTCGAGGTAGTCGTCGTAGACGTCGCGGGCGACGAGGACGCGCTGCACCGAGATGCACACCTGGCCCGCGTTGACGTACCCGCCGGTGACGGTGGCGGCGGCGACCTGGTCGAGGTCGGCGTCGGGGAGCACGATCATCGGGCAGTTCGAGCCGAGCTCGAGCGAGAGCTTCTTCACGCCGGCGACGCGGGTGATCTCCTCGCCGACGGTGGTCGAGCCGGTGAAGCTGATCTTGCGCACCCGCGGGTCGGAGCAGAGCGCGAGCCCGAGCTGCGAGCCCGGGCCGGTGAGGCACTGGATCGCGTTCTCCGGCAGGCCCGCCTCGAGCAGCTTCCGCGTCAGCCAGAGCCCGGTCAGCGGCGTCTGCCGCGCCGGCTTCAGCACGACCGCGTTGCCCGTGGCGAGCGCCGGGCCGACCTTGTGCGCCGTCAGGAGCGCCGGATAGTTGAACGGGGTGATCGCGACGACGACGCCGCACGGCTGGCGCAGCGTCACACCGAGCTTGCCGGCGCCGTTCGCCGAGGCGTCGACCGGCACCGTCTCGCCGTGCATCCGCGCCCCCTCGGCGGCGGAGACACGCAGGAGATCGGGGATGCGGCGGGCCTCGCCGATCGCCTCTCCCCAGGGCTTGCCGACCTCGAGCGCGATCGTCCTGCCGAGGTCGTCGACGTCCGCCTCGACGAGATCGGCCGCCCGCCGCACAATCTCGGTCCGCTCATAGGCGGTGAGCTGCCGCATCGCCTGCGCGCCGTCGACCGCGGCGGCGATCGCGGCCGCTGCATCCTCGGCGCCGGCGACGGGCACCGTCCCGACGACCTCGCCGTCGAACGGGCTCCGCACCTCCTCCTCGGTCGCGGCGCCACGCCACTCCCCCGCCACGTACATCTGCGTCATCCCGTGCCCTCCATCGCTCGCCACCCGTCCTGTCTCGCCACCGTCATCCCTTCCCGCACCCACGTCACGCACGCCCGCGTGTTCGGAACGCCGTCGACGACGACGAGGCACTCGAAGCACACGCCCATCCCGCAGAAGAGGCCGCGCGGATCGCCCGCCAGCGTCCGCCTCGTCGCCATCTCGCCCTCCGCGAGCAGCACTGCGGCCACGCTCTCGCCCTCGTACGCGGTCACCGGCCGGCCGTCGAGCGCCAGCGTCACCGGCGCGCCGCGCGCGAGCCCGTGACCGTCCGGAAGGCGAAGGCTCACTAGAAGCGGGCCTCGACCAGCGTCACGTAGTTCCCGTCCGGCTCGGCGAACGCGACCTGCCGCCACTCGGCGCCGCCGCCCAGGTCGACCGTCTCGGCCGGGCCGGCCACCTCGACGCCCTCGGCCCGAAGCTGCCCGATCGCCGCCTCCAGGTTCGAGACGCGGATGCCGAAGTCCATCGGGCCGAGGTGCCCCCAGCCGCCGCGGCAGTCGTGGCCGGGCGGGTCGAGGACGACCGGCTCGATCGCGGCGCCCTGCGGTGCCATCGGCATCGTCATGTGCTGCGCCGGCAGGC
>VGCB01000444.1 GCA_016870235.1 Actinomycetota bacterium
CGTACTCCGTGGCCTCCTCGGAGGTCATGAAGTAGTCGCGATCCATGTCGGCACGCACCTTCTCCATGTCCTGGCTCGTGTGGTGGGCCATGATCTCCTCGAGCTTCCGCTTGAGGGCGATCGTCTCCCGCGCGTGGATCTCGATGTCGGATGCCTGTCCCTGGTAGCCGCCCCAAACCTGGTGGATGAGGATCTTCGAGTTCGGCAGCGCCATCCGCTTCCCTGCCGCGCCGCCGGCGAGCAGGAGCGCGCCCATGCTCATCGCGATCCCGACGCAGATCGTCGACACGTCCGGCTTGATGAACTGCATCGTGTCGTAGATCGCGAGCCCCGCGTAGACCGACCCGCCGGGCGAGTTGATGTAGAGCGAGATGTCCTTGTCGGGGTCCTCCGACTCGAGGTGGAGGAGCTGCGCCACGATCAGGTTCGCGATCTGGTCGTCGACCTGCGTGCCGAGAAAGATGATGCGCTCGTTGAGGAGGCGCGAGTAGATGTCGAACGAGCGCTCGCCCCGCGAGGTCTGCTCGATCACCATGGGAATCAGCGGGCTCATGCGTCCTCCTTGGAACCGGGTGTCCACAACTTCTTCTCGGGGGCGTCCTTCTCCTTCGCCTCGGAGTCGGGCGTCCAGATCACGGGGCGCTCCTCCGTCTCCTCCATCGGCGGCGGAGCGACGGGCTTTACCTCCGACACGAGCCGGTCGAGCGCCATCTTCAGCCGCAGGTCCTCGCGGAGCGACTCGTGGTGCCCGTGGGCCCAGACGTCGGCGATCGCCTGCTCAGGATCCTGGCCCGCTGCCTCGGCGCGCTCGCGGACGATCTCCTTGACGTCGACGTCAGAGGCCTCGATCCCGGCCCTCTCGGCGACCGCCTCGAGCGCGAGCTCACGGGCGACGGACATCGCCGCCTCCACCCGCACCTGCAGCACGAGCTGGTCGGGCGTCTGCCCCGTCATCTGGAAGTACGCCTCGGGCTGGATGCCGCGGGAGGCGAGCGAGCGGACGAACCCGTCGAGGAGGTCGCGCGCGCGGGTCTCGACGAGCGGGCCGGCGCCCTGCACGTTCGAGGCGCGGACGAGCTCGTCGACCGCGGCCGAGCGAAAGTGCGACTCGATCTCCGCCTCGATCGCGGTCGAGATCCGCCCCTCGATGTCGGCGCGGAGCTCTGCGAGCGTGTCGAACTCGGACGCCGACCGCGCGAGCTCGTCGTCGACCTCCGGCAGCACCTGCTCGTTGACGTGCTTCAGCGTCACGACGACGCGGGCGGTCGAGCCGTCTGCGAGCTCGTACGACACCTCGGCGCTCTCGCCCGCCGTGCCGCCGACGATCGCGCTCTCGATCTCGTCCATCAGCTGGCCCGAGCCGAGCTCGACGACCGTGTCGGACTGCGACTCGCCGTTCGGGCTGACGAGGTCGACGACGACGGTGTCGCCCTCCTGCGCCGCCCGCTCCACGGGAACGAGCTCTGCGACCGTCCGGCGCAGCGCCTCGATCTCCTGCTGCACGAGCTCCTCCGGCACCTCGGCCTCCGGCTTCGGCACCTCCAGGGTCGTCCAGTCGACGAGCTCGGGCAGCGGCTGGATCTCGACGGTCGCCGTGAACGACCACGGCTGCGCCTCCGAGACCGGCGCGTCGTACGCGTACTCCGGCGCCGCGATCGGGCGCAGCCGCTTCCGCGCCGCCGCACTCCAGAACCAGCCGCCGATGTGCGAGTCGATCGCCTCCGCCCACAGGCGGTCCTTGCCGATCCGCGACAGGAGCACCTGCTTCGGCACCTTTCCCTTGCGGAAGCCGGGGATCTTGACGGACTCCGCCAGATCCGACGCCGCGTGCTCGACGGCGTGCTCCAGCTGGTGCGGCGTGACGTCGACCGTGAGGCGGACGCGATTGTCTCCGAGCTCTTCTACCTGGGGCATCGGGCCATTCAAGCAGCAGGCGCGCCTGAGAGCGCGCCTCGAGGAGGAGGTGTGGAGGAGAAAGACTCTCCGGCACGCACCGCGATCGCGAGCCTATTCGCGGCGGGCGGCAATGGGCAGCTCCACCCGGCGTCCCAGGCGCACGAGGGCGCGTACGCGAAGTTGAAGTCGATGATGACGCGGTCTCGGTCCAGGCCGAGGTCGGCGCCCTTGACGGTGTCGAGGAGATAGCGGCCGCCGCCGTAGGTCGTGGCGCCGTTCGTCGCGTCGCCGAAGGGCAGGAAGAGGCCGTTGCCGTACGTGGCGAGCCAGAGCAGATCGAGCGTGTGCTCGTCGCCGAAGAGCGAGAAGCGCAGGCGCCCGACGCGGGCGAAGGCATGCTCGCCGGCGCTCGCGCGCGCCGGCTCGTCGGGCGCCGGCTCGAGCGAGGCGACTGTCCGGAGCGCCGGGTCGTACGGGAAGAACGAGAGCGTCGTGCTCGACCGCTCCTCGGCCGGGAGC
Organism: Actinomycetota bacterium; assembly: GCA_016870235.1. The sequence goes on from VGCB01000444.1 coordinate 2,416, forward strand.
GGGCTGGCCGGATGGCGTTCGTAGAGGAGCCTCCGCGTCTCGACCCAGAGCTGCCAGCTCTCCTCCGGATCGGCGGCCGTGCGGACTGTCTCGTACAGCGCCGCCACGCGCCGCCGCCAGTCGGCGACGAGAAGCTCGAACGGCAGGCGGGTGTCCGGCATCGGCTCGACACGCGCGACCATGCCCACACCGTACGCCCGGCCGCTACCCTCGCGTCGACCGCGGGCGTGGCGGAACTGGCAGACGCGCCGGGTTTAGGTCCCGGTGGGCTTCGGCCCTTGGAGGTTCGACCCCTCTCGCCCGCATCCGTGCATTCCATGCCCGGCGGTGTTCTCGCGCGTCCGGTGGATGAGGGACCGACGTACCAGACGCTGGGTTTGTTCGCCGGGTGTGCGCGCGTCTGCTGGGCGAGGGAACGGCGTAGCAGACGCGCGCACACCCGGATCCTGAAGCCAGGGGAACGAGCTCCCCTTGGGAACCCCTCCGATCGGCTGGGTCATGCACCCTGCCTTCCGCGTCTGGCTTCAGCCTGAATCCACCGCTTGTGGTTGCTGGTGGTGGTGGGCGGGTCGCGGGGGGGGTGTGTGTGGTCGTCTGGTCAGGTGCCGATGGTGCTGTGTGGCGGCGCTTGGGGTGGTTGCG
>VGCB01000445.1 GCA_016870235.1 Actinomycetota bacterium
GGACACGGCCGCGGCGGTCGTCCGGGAGATCGAAGCCGCCGGCGGACGCGCCGCCGTCGCCGCCGGCAGCGTTGCGGAGCCGGCGCAGGCGGACGCGATCGTGGCGGCGGTCGAGGAGGCGTTCGGGACGCTCGACATCCTCGTCAACAACGCCGGCCTGACGCGCGACGCGGCGATCCACCGGATGACGGACGAGCAGTGGGGGGTCGTGCAGGACGTCGTGCTTCGGGGCACGTTCGGCATGTGTCGGGCCGCAGCCCGCCTCCTGCGCGCGAAGGACGCCGCGCACCACCGCAAGGTCGTGAACGTCGCCTCGGTCGCCGGCGTGTACGGCGCCGCCGGGACGACCAACTACTCGGCCGCGAAGGGCGGCGTGATCGGGCTGACGAAGGCGCTCGCCCGCGAATGGGCGCCGCTCCGGATCAACGTCAACGCGGTCGCGCCAGGGCTGATCACGCAGACGCGGCTCGCCGACGGGATGCCGGACGGCCTGCTCGAGAAGATGGTCGGGATGACCCCGATCGGCCGCGGCGGCGTCCCCGAGGACGTCGCCGCAGCGGTCTCGTTCCTCGCCTCGCCCGACGCCGACTACATGACCGGCCAGGTGATCGAGCTGCACGGCGGGCTCGAGCTGATCCCCTCGCTCTGAGGGCGGGAAGGGGCCGCTCGGGGACCGCCCGAACCTAACAAACAACCGTTTGACTTTGCTTCAGGTTGACGGTAGAACCCCGCCATGGCGAAGGCGCATGCCGGCGGCCTCACCGCGTCCCTGGACTGGGTCGAGGTCGCGCCGCTCGGCGACGTCCTCGTCCGCGCCGCGGCACGCTGGCCGGACAAGGAGGCCCTCCTCTTCCCCGACGAGCGCCGCACGTACGCGCACCTTCTCGACGGCGCGCTCGGGCTCGCCCGCGCGCTCGCCGGGATCGGGGCGAGCCGCGGCGACCGCGTCGGGATCCTGATGCCGAACTGCTTCGACTTCGTCGAGCTCCAGTTCGCCTGCGCGATGCTCGGCGTCTCCTCGATCCCGATCAACGCGCGCTACAAGGCCCTCGAGCTCGGGCACGTGATCGCCGACTCCGGCTGTATCGCCGTGGCGACGACGGATCTCGTCTCCGAGTACGTCGACTTGCCCGGCCTGCTGGCCGACGCCGCCGCTTCCGGGCCGGCGTCGCTCCGGCATCTGATCCTGCTCGACAACGGCGGTGGCGCGCCGGCCGGGTTCCTCGATCGTGCCGGGCTCCTCGCGGCCGGCAATGACGTGGCGATCGACGTCGTGCACGAGGCCCGGCGGCGCGTCCGCCTCCGCGACGAGGCCGTGCTCATGTACACGTCGGGGACGACCGCGAACCCGAAGGGCTGCGTCCTCACGCACGAGGCGCTCGTCCGCACGGGGCTCGCGGCGGCCGACCGCTGGCAGCTGAGCCACGACGAGCGCTTCTGGAATCCGCTCCCGCTCTTCCACATGGGCGGGATCTTCCCGCTGATCGCGCACTTCTGGGTCGGCGCGACGATCTTTACCGAGACCCGGTTCGAGCCGGCGATGGCGATCCGCCGCATGCAGGAGGAGCGCTGCACCTACTCCTTCTCGACGTTCCCGACGATCACGCAGGCGATCATCAAGCACCCGGACTTCGACCAGGCCGACCTCTCGACCATCCGCCTCGTCAACGACACCGGCGCGCCCGACACCCTCCGGCAGGTGCAGGAGCGGTTCCCGCAGGCGTCGGTGGTGACGCTCTTCGGAATGACCGAGGCGTGCGGCGGCATCTCCTGGAGCGCGCCCGACGATCCGCTCGACAAGCGGATGGAGACGGGCGGCCTGCCGTTCCGCGGCACCGACGTCAGGATCGTCGCCCCGGAGACCGGCGCCGAGCGGCCCGCGGGCGAGGTCGGCGAGATCTGCTTCCGCGGCCCCGGCATGTTCGAGCGCTACCTGAACGACCCGGCGAAGACGGCGGCGACGCTCCGTGACGGGTGGTGTCACACCGGCGACCTCGGGCGCAAGGACGCCGACGGGCGGCTGACGTTCGTCGGCCGGCTCAAGGACATGCTCAAGGTCGGCGGCGAGAACGTCGCCGCGATGGAGATCGAGGCGTTCCTCCAGAGCCACCCTGCTGTCAAGGTCGCGCAGGTCGTCGGCGTGCCCGACGAGAAGTACGTCGAGGTGGCGGCCGCCTTCGTCGAGCTCAACGAGGGCGCGGCCGCCTCCGCCGACGACCTGATCGCGTTCTGCAGCGGCGCGATCGCGAGCTTCAAGGTTCCCCGCCACATCCGCTTCGTGCAGGCGTGGCCGATGTCGGCGAGCAAGATCCAGAAGTTCCGGCTCCGCGACGGGCTGCTCGCGGAGCTCGACGCGACGATGGCCGAGGACCCGTCCGCCGCCGCCCGCTAACGTCCACTTCACCCCCGACCCAGGAGCAGACGCCACGTGAGCAGCTTCATTCAGTACGCGATCCTGGGACTCGGGTCGGCCGCCGTCTTCACGCTGCTGGCGCAGGGCCTGATCGTCATCTACGGTGGCTCGGGCGTCCTCAACTTCTCGCAGGCGGCGATGGCCGCGCTCTCCGCGTACATCTACTTCGAGGGGCGGTCGATGCTCGGCTGGGGCTTCTGGCCGTCGTTCCTGATGGCCGTCGCCTGCATCACCGCCCTCGGCGTCCTCGTCTACCACGGGATCATGCGCTGGCTCCTCAACGCCTCGACGCTGGCGAAGGCGATCGCGAGCCTCGGGGTGCTGATCCTGATCCAGGGGTTCATCGCGCTGCGCTGGGCGGAGAACCCGAGGAACGTCAACGCCATCTTCCCGACCAAGGTGTACGAGATCGGCGACGTGATCATCCCCTCCGACCGCCTCTTCATGGTGGCGATCGCGCTGGCGCTGACTGCGGCGCTCTGGGCCGCGTACCGGTACCTGCCGATCGGGCTCGCGATCCGCGCGGCCGCGGAGAACCAGCGCTCGGCCGCGACGCTCGGCTGGTCGCCGCACGTGCTCTCGACGATCACCTGGGCGCTCGGCGCCTGCATCGCGGGCGTCGGCGGCGTCATCATCG
>VGCB01000446.1 GCA_016870235.1 Actinomycetota bacterium
GGCCCGGACGGCCTGGTTCGGCGGGCAGGCGACGGAGACACCGGTGCGCACGCGCAGCTCGATCGGCGCCGAACCCGAGCCAGGCCCGCTGCTCGTCGACGAGTACGACACGACGGCGGTCGTGCCGCCCGGCTGGACGATCCGCCGCGACGCCGGCACGTCGGCGCTCGTGCTCGAGAGGGCCGCGGCGTGACGGGGCACGGCGTGGCGGATCCGGTGACGCTCCAGATCGTCGGCAACGCGCTCGCCTCGATCGCGGACGAGATGGCGACGACGATCTTCCGCACCGCGCACTCGACGGTCGTGCGGGACGGGATGGACTTCTCCGCCGCCGTCTGCGACGCGCGCGGCGAGACCGTCGCGCAGGCGGTGACCGTGCCGTTCCACCTCGGCTCGATCCCCGCCGCGATGGAGCGCCTCCTCCACCACTATCGCCACCGCCTCCGCCCGGGTGACGTCTTCGTCATGAACGACCCGTTCGACGGCGGCATCCATCTGCAGGATCTCTTCGTCTTCAAGCCCGTCCACCTCGACGGGACGCTGATCGGGTTCACCTGCACGACCGCGCACCACGGCGACGTGGGCGGCCGCCTGCCGGGGTCGAGTGCCTGCGACAACACGGAGATCTTCCAGGAGGGGATCCGGCTGCCCTGGCTGCGGCTCTACGATCGCGGCGAGCCCGTCGAGGACGTCTTCAAGATCATCGAGGCGAACGTCCGTATCCCGCGGATGACGCTCGGCGATCTCGGCGCCCAGGTGGCGGCGTGCACGGTCGCCGAGCGGGAGCTGCAGGCGCTCGCGCGGCGGTACGGGGCCGGTGAGCTCGCGGCCTTGATGGACGGGCTGATCGAGCACACCGAGCGGCTCGTGCGCGCCGAGATCGCCTCCTGGCCCGACGGGACGGCGACGTTCACCGATCACCTCGACTCCGACGGGATCGAGCGCGTCGACGTCCCGATCAGGGCCACGGTCACCATCAGCGGCGACGAGGTGATCGCCGACCTGACCGAGTCGGCGCCGATGGTGCGCGGCTCGCTCAACAGCACCCGCTCGTTCGTCGAGGCGTGTGCGTACCAGGCCGTGCGCTCGGCCCTCACGGTCGAGGTTCCGAACACCTCGGGCGCCTTCCGGCCGGTGACCGTGCTGACGAAGCCCGGCACCGTGGCCGAGGTGGTGATGCCCGGCGCCTCGTCGATGCGCGGCGTCACCGGCTTCCGCGTGCTCGACGCGGTCAACGGCGCCCTCGCGCAGCTGATCCCGGGCCGCGTCGCGGCAGCCGGCGAGGGCGGCAACACGCTCGCGATCTTCGGGGCCGAGGACGCGGCCGGCGAGCGGTTCGTGTTCTACGAGCTCGTCGTCGGCACCTGGGGGGCGACGGCCGAGGGTGACGGCAACGACGGGCTCACGAACCCGGCCAGCCTCGCTGCGAACATCCCCGTCGAGGTGGCCGAGTCGGAGTTCCCCATCGTCGTCGAGCGCTACGGGCTCGTGCCCGACTCGGGCGGGCCGGGGCGCCGGCGCGGCGGCCTCGCGATCGAGCGGGTGTGGCGCTGCCTGACCCCCGACACGTCGCTGATCGTGCGCTCCGACCGGTGTGCGCACCCACCCTACGGCCTCGCCGGCGGCGAGCCGGGAGCCCTCTCGGCGAACGTGCTGCACACGGCCACGGGCGAGGTGCGGGAGCTGCCCGGGATGTTCTCGACCACGATCGAGGCCGGCGACGTCTACGGGCACCGCACCGCCGGCGGGGGCGGCTTCGGCGATCCGTTCGAGCGCGAGCCGGAGCTCGTCGCCGCGGACGTGGTCGACGGCAAGGTGTCTGTCGCGACGGCCGCCGACCGCTACGGCGCGTCGTCGACGCCGAGGGAGCCATCGATGCCGTGGCAACGGCGAGGAGGAGACACGCATGATCCGGAAGGCGGACGCCGTCGTGATCGGCGGCGGCATCATCGGCGCGAGCGTCGGGCACTTCCTCGCCAGGCTCGGCTTCGGCGACGTCGCGCTCGTCGAGAAGCGCACGATCTGCGGCGGCTCGAGCCAGTACTCGGCCGCGCACATCCGGCAGCACGACTCCAACGAGGTCGCGATCCGGCTCGCCGTCCGCGGCACGCAGATGATCGCAAGCGGCGAGGAGCGGCTCGGCGGGCCGACCGGGTTCGTCCAGCACGGCTACCTCGTGATCGCCCCGCCCGAGCAGGAGCAGGCGATCCGCGACGTCGTGCCGGTCCAGCAGCGGTTCGGCGTCGAGACGTCGATCCTCGAGGTCGAGGAGGTGGCGCGACGCTGGCCTGAGCTCGATCTCGACGGCGTCGCGCTCGCCTGCTTGGAGACGACGTCGGGGTACGCCGACCCCGTCCTGACCGTCGAGTCGATCGCGCGCGCCGGCGAGCGCGAGCACGGCCTCCGGATCTACGAAGGGTGCACCGTCCTCGGGATCACGACGACCGGCGGGAAGGTGACCGGCGTCGTCACCGAGGACGGCGAGATCGCGACCGGCGTCGTCGTCAACGCCGCCGGCCCGTGGGGCGACCGGATCGGCCGCATGGTCGGGGTCGACTACCCGCTCGAGTGGAGCCGCGAGCACGAGGCGATCTTCGACGCGCCGGCCGACCTCGGCCACTTCCCCGTCATGTCCGACGCGGTGCAGCGGCTGTACTTCCGGCACTACGGGAAGGGGAAGGTGCTCGTCGGCGAGGGCTGGCCCAAGGCGAAGGAGCCGGCCGACCCGGAGACCTACGACGACGCCACCGACGAGGAGCACCTCGGGCGCATGGTGCCGAAGCTGCTGAACCGCCTGCCGAAGCTCCGCGCGACCGTCGGGCAGCCGGGCTACGGCGGCACGTTCGTGACCGGGTACTCCGGCGTCTACGACATCACCGAGGACTGGTACCCGATCGTCGGCGAGGAGGAGGTCGGCGGCTACAACTCCGCCTTCGGCGGCAGCGGGCACTGCTTCAAGCTCGGGCCCGCGATCGGCGAGGCCCTCGCGCACATGATCGCCGGTCTCGAGCCGCCGGTCGACATCTCCCGGCTCTCGGGCGCGCGCTTCT